>CAZMIS010000574.1:0-2591 GCA_964566325.1 uncultured Anaerolineales bacterium | reverse complement strand
CGATCCCCCGCAGCAGGGCCTGGTTCTCGTCCATGAGCGGACCGAGCTCCTCCGGTCGCCCCTGCGTGATGGCGGCCCTCGCCGACCCCACGACGCCCGCGACGCGGTCGAAGAGCGCCTCGTAGCGCTCACGGTCCCGCTCCCATGCCGAGCGCACGTCCCCCACCGCTATCTTCGTCGGGCTGGCCTTGCCGGTATCGCCGATGGCGATGGTGAACGGCCGGGCGATCGCGAAGGGCTGCGGGGGCGTTCCCCTGACGAAGTAGACCGGTTGGCCGTACGCGATGACCGTGTTGTCCACGCCGCTGGGCGTCCCGTGGTGCAGTCGTTCGACCTCGTAAACGATGGCGTCGACCTCGGCCGGCCCGAGGTCGACGCCCGCGGCCTGGCTCAAGCCGCGCACGACGGCTGCGGACACGGCCGCGCCGCTGCCGAGCCCGCTGGCGATCGGAATGGTCGACCGCACCGACACACGCCAGTCCGGTTCGGCAAGACCCAGCCGGTCCAACGCCAGGCGTGTCACCAGGGCCAACGGATGGCCCGTCTGGGCCAGAACGATGCTCCGGCGCAGGTCCAGCGCGTCGATGACCAGGCCGCTGCCTGCCGGTCGATCCTCGACCACCGCGCGGGCGTGTACCTGCACCACCGGCGCGGCGAGCGCGGGCCGGCCGTAGACGACGGCGTGTTCGCCGAAGAGGATCACCTTGCCGGGAGCCGTGCCGATGCCGAGCTGCATGCTCCGAGTATATCATACCCGGCATGGGGTTCCAACGGATTTCGCTCGGTGGCCCGGCGCTTGTGCCGGAGCCGCGGCCGTGTGTTATAATCGCCGCAATCACCCTTCGCTCAGGGAGCACCTATGGCGCCAATCGTTCGCATCGATCACATCGCGGGCCACGTGGGGGAGCAGGTCACCCTCCAGGGCTGGCTCCAACTCAAGACCGGTAAGGGCAAGCTGCAGTTCCTGCGCGTGCGCGACGGCACGGGCTACATCCAGGCGGTCATCTTCAAGGGCAACGTCCCGGAGGACGCCTTCGAGGCGGCCAAGCGCCTGCCGCTCGAATCCTCGCTGCTGATCTCGGGCAACGTGCGCGCGGACGAACGCGCACCGGGGATCCCGGGCGGCTACGAGCTCGACGTGACCGACCTGTCGGTCGTGCAGGAGTCGGCCGAGTATCCGATCGCCCCCAAGGAGCACGGCGTCGAGTTCCTGATGGACAACCGGCACCTGTGGCTGCGGTCTAGCCGGCAATGGGCGATCATGCGCGTGCGCGCAACCATCGTCAAGGCCATGCGGGACTGGCTGGACGACAACGGGTTCATGCTCGTCGACACGCCCATCCTCACCCCGTCCGCAGCCGAGGGCACCACGACCCTGTTCAAGACCGACTTTCACGGCGAAGATGCCTACCTGGCCCAGACGGGCCAGCTCTACAACGAAGCGAACATCTTCGCGGTCGGCAAGACCTACTGCTTCGGTCCCACGTTCCGCGCGGAAAAGAGCAAGACCCGCCGCCATCTGCAGGAGTTCTGGATGGTCGAGCCGGAGATCGCGTTCTGCAAGCTCGAGGGTCTGCTGGAGATCGAGGAGCAGTACGTCAGCTACATCGTGCAGACGACGCTGCGCGAGCGCGCGGCGGAGCTCGCCCTGCTCGAGCGCGACACGACGCACCTGCAGAAGGTGATCGCGCCCTTCCCCCGCATCAGCTACGACGACGCAGTCGAGATGATCAACCGTGCCGCGGCCCAGGGCGTGACGGTGCCGCCACACGACGATCCGCTGCCCTCGATCGAGTGGGGCGGCGACTTCGGCTCACCGCACGAGACGTACATCGCCAGCCAGTTCGACAAGCCGGTGTTCGTGCACCACTATCCGTCCGCGGTGAAGGCATTCTACATGGAGCCGGAGCCGGGGCGGCCTGAGGTGTGCCTCTCCTCCGATCTGCTCGCGCCCGAGGGCTACGGCGAGATCATCGGCGGCTCGGAGCGCATGAGCGATCCCGACGTGCTGCTGGCCGCGATCGACCGCCACGAGCTCCCGCGCGAGGCGTACCAGTGGTACATCGACCTGCGGCGATACGGCTCGGTCCCGCATAGCGGATTCGGGCTGGGCGTCGAACGCACGGTGTCGTGGATCTGCGGGCTCGACCACATCCGGGAGACGATCGCGTTCCCGCGCATGCTGGGCCGCTTGCGTCCGTAGGGATTCGGCCGCAGAGAACGCAGGGCACGCGGGAGCCGGGCCAGGCGCCCTTGCGTGCCCCTGGGTCCTCCATCCGGGCCCCGGACGCCCGGCCGCGCAGGGATTAACCATGGCTGATTACATTCCCGGGTTTGTGCTGGTCTTTCTCGCCGCCTTCCTGGTGGCGCTCGGCGCCACGCCGATCGCCAAGCGCGTGGGCCAGCGCCTCGACGTGCAGGACCGGCCGGGCGGCCGGCGCAGGCACCGCGGGGTCATGCCGCGCACGGGCGGCGCGGCCATGTACGCCGGGTTCACCGTCGCCGTGCTGCTGACCATTCTGCTGCCCAGGTCGCTGTTCCCGCCCCGCCTCGATCCGGGCGAGATCACGCGGCTGACCGGCCTGCTCATC
>CAZMIS010000573.1:0-2601 GCA_964566325.1 uncultured Anaerolineales bacterium | reverse complement strand
GCTCGTGCGCGGCGCGGGCGTGTTTGACGCGGCTCGCCCGACCCACCCTCGATGGACGCCAGCAATGCCGTTTCCTCGCCGCAGACAAACGCGCCCGCGCCGCGCACGAGCTCGATGGTGAAGCTGAAGCCGGACCCCAGGATGTTCTCGCCCAGCAGCCCGTGCGCCTCGGCCTGGCCCAGCGCCGCTGCGAAGCGCTCCACCGCCAGGGGATACTCGTCCCGGATATACGCGAAGCCTCTCGTGGCGCCCACGGCATACGCGCCGATGGTCATGCCCTCGATCACGGCGTGCGGGTCGCTCTCGAGCACGGTGCGATCCATGTACGCGCCCGGATCGCCCTCGTCTCCGTTGCACACGATGAACTTCTCAGCGCCCGGGCTGTCTGCCGCGGCCTGCCATTTGCGCCCGGTGGGGAAGCCGCCGCCACCCCGGCCGCGCAGCCCCGAGCGGACCACTTCGTCGATGACCTGCTGCGGGCTGAAGCCCGACAGTGCACGCGCCAGGCCCCGGTAGCCGCCTCGGGACACCGCCTCGGGCAGGCTGGCCGGGTCGATGAAGCCGCAGTTGCGCAGCACGATCTTCTGCTGCTGCGCGAAGAACGGCGCGGCAGCGTACGCGGGCGCGGGCACCCCGGCGGGCCGGGCGAAGCGCCGCGCGCCGCCCGCCCCGGCGAGGAGCGCGTCTTCGGACTCGATGACCACCCACGCGCCGTCGGAGGGGAGCAGCGGCCCGCCTGGGCCGGCGCGGCTGAGCGCGTCGATCAGCGCGCGTGCCTTCGGCCGCGTCATGTCCCGGTAGATCACCCGGCCATGCCCCGGCAGGCGCACGTCCACCAGCGGCTCGCCCTGGCAGTAGCCGATGCAGCCCGTGCTCGCCAGGATCACGTCCAGCCCGCGCTGGCCCGCGCGCTGCGCCAGTGCGTCGTACACGGCTTCTGCGCCGGCCGCGCGGCCGCACGTCGCCATGCCGACGGTAATCTTGATCCTGTCCGGGTAGAGCGACGCCTCGCCCGCGGCGGCCAACGCATCCAGGTCCTCCAACATGCGTCCTCCTACCGGTACTTCGCCAGCACCTTCTCCAGCGCGTCGGGCGTCACGTGGCCGTAGGTGTCGCCGTCCACGCGCACCACGGGCGCGAGCCCGCAGGAGCCGACGCAGCGCACGCGCTTCAGGGTGAACGCCAGGTCCGCGGTGGTCTCGTCGGGCGCGACGCCGAGCTCCTGCTGCAGCTGTGCCAGCAGGGCCGGCGAACCCTTGACGTAACACGCGGTGCCTTCGCACACCTGCAGCTTGTGCCGGCCGCAGGGCTTGAAGCTGAACGCCGCATAGAACGTGGCCGCGCTGTAGATCTGGCTCAGCGGTACGCCGAGCTCATCCGCCGCGGCGCGCAGCGCCGTGGCGGGCAGGTAGCCGTGTTTTGCGGTGATTTCGTGCAGCGCGGCGAGCACCGCGCCGGGGTCCGGCCGGCGATAGGCCTGTGATGGGAGCATACGCGGCTCCTTGATTTGGCTGGCGACGTATTGTAGAGACGTTGTATGCAACGTCTCTACCGTTGTTCGTCAGATCCGTAGGGGCGGGGTTACCCCGCCCCTGCATTCAGATGCCCAACCCTGCGCGGCGCTCCTTGAGCGCGGCAACCAGCTTCGCGGCCGCGGCGACCGGGTCGGGCTCCACGATGAAGTAGCCGCCCAGCAGGTCCTTGGCGGTCTGGGTCAGCACCTTGACGACGAGCGGGCTGCCCGTGACCGGCGGCACCACGCCGACGTGAGTGGGCAGGCCGAGGGCAACGGCCCATGTGCCGATCGATACGGCCTTCTCCATCGCGGCCTCCGGCGCAGTGGCGACGACCGGCAGCTGGCTCACGTCCACGCCCAGCTTGTTGGCGATGGCCGTGGCGACGGCGGCCGCGCGCGTGTTGTCCACGCAGGAGCCGGTGTGCAGCGCCAGCGGCAGCGGCGCGCCCAGCCCGGCCGCGTGGCCGAGCGCAGTGAGCACCGCCTTCAGGCCCGGCCCCGCGTACTTCTCCGTGGCCGCGGGGGTCAGCAGGCCGTGCCGCGCGAAGCTGCCCGCGCCGCAGCCCGTGCACAGGATCAGCACGTTGTGCGCCACGAGCTCCTTGATCAGCGTGACGAAGGCCTTGTCCTGCGTGACCTTCACGTCGTTGCAGCCGGCGAAGAGGCAGACGCCCAGGATGTTGCCGTTGACGATGTTGTCGATCAACGGCTTGAGCGGGTCCGCGGGATCCACCAGGCTCAGCACCTTCACGATGGTCTCGGCCGACATGCCGGCCCACGCCTCGTTGACGATGGGCGGAATGTTGACCTTTGCCGGATCGCGGCGCTTGTACGCCTCGATGGCCAGGCGCAGCACCTGCTGCGCGCGCTCGCCCGCATTCGCCTCGTCGAACTCGATGTGGGTGGCCCCCGCGATCTTGGCGATGGGCATGGTGGTCACCACTGCAGTGTGATAGCGCTTCGCCACCTCGGGCAGGCTGGGCATGACGCACTGGTAGTCCACCACGATGGCGTCCACCGCGCCCGTCACCAGCGCCAGCTCCTGCGAGAGGGAGTTGGTGGCATAGGGGATGCCGTGGCGCATG
>CAZMIS010000572.1:0-2601 GCA_964566325.1 uncultured Anaerolineales bacterium | reverse complement strand
CAAGGTCATAACACAATCATGCCACAGCCTGTCAAGGGTAACGCTGAACAGTTACGGCGAAAGGCGCGGCTCAGGAGGGGGCAGGGGTTCCAGCGCCCCCATGATCGTGGTCGGGCAGGCGCGCATCCGCATGGCGGATGGCAGGCACGAGGTAGCCCGTCCATGCGACCGCGAGCGCCCCGGCCGCGCACAGGGAGATCAACAGGCCCATCCCCGACCCGCGGGTCGTCCCGAACCACCCGCCGAACAGGGACGCCAGCGTCCCGCCCGACTGCATCGCCGGTTCGAGGAGGAAGTCGGCCGCGGTGCCTGCGATGATCGGGCTGATCGGCTGGGCAAACCAGGCGATCAGCCGCCGGGCCGAGAACACCCGGCCCTGGACGTCCGGCGCCACCTTCGCCTGCCACAGCGCCTGGTTCGAGCCGTTGATCAGCGGCGCCCACAGGGCGGCAAAGGCGAACGCTCCGGCCCAGACCGGGATCGTTCGTCCCAGGCCCGCGGCCAATAACCCCACCGAGCACAGCATCCACCCGAAGATGACACCGTAGGCGCGGCGTTTGAAGCCGCCCCACGCGCTCATGATGACCCCGCCTGCGACCGCGGCGATCGATGCGGCCGACTGCACGGTCGCCAGCGCAAGCGAGTTATTGCCCGTCCGTGCCAGGATCATCGGCGCAGTGAGCGTCATCGCCATGCCCCAGAACAGGTTGCCCGCGAAGAAGAGGAGCTGCAGGCCCAGCAGGCTCGGCCGCGCGAAGATGTAGCGGAAGCCGTAGGCCGCCTCGCGCAGGAGGCTGCCCTGCGCCTCCCGGCCCGCGCTGGTGCGCTCGGGCTGCGGAATGAACACGACGGCCAGCGCCAGGATCGCCAAGACAAAGGTCAGGACGTCGAGGCCGAGAATGCCGGTCAGCCCGATCACCGGCAGGAGTGCACCGGCCAGCAGGGGCGCCACCACCCCGGGCCCGGCTTCGATGAGCGACATCATGCCGTTGGCCCTGCCGAGCTGTGCCTTCGGCACCATCATCGTGATCGCTGCGGAATACGCCGGCCACTGGAAGGTGTTGCCGATGCCCTGGAAGGCAGCGGCCACGTAAAAATGCCACACCTCCAGCCGGCCCGTGGCGGACAGGACCAGCAGGCCCACCGTCGGCAAGATCGCCACCAGGTCGCTGAGCATCATCATCAGCTTCCGGTTGTGCCGGTCGACCATGACCCCGGCCACGGGCGAGAGCGCCAGAAACGGCACGATGAAGAAGACCTGGACCAGCCCGAGCGCGGTCGCGCTGCCCGTCTCCTGGAACACCCAAATCGACTGCGCGAACGCGGCCATGCTGGTCGCAAGGACTGAGACGATTTGGCCGAGCCAGACAATGGTGAACGCCGCCATGCCGGCCGGGCGGCCGCGTCCCCGCTCAGAGTCCGGAGGCATCGGAGGCATGGAGTGTCTGCCGGATCGCCGCGGCCAGCGCCAGCGCCCGCTGAGCCGCATCGCCGGTGTAGTCTTCGGCGGTGAGCCAGGCGCGCAGCTCGTCGGGGCCGGCGTAGCGGTTCAGCGCGGGATCGGCGCAGAGGGAGTCCGTCAGGGGATTGGGCCCGCCGCCCTGCACGGCTGCCCAGGCCGCCATCGCGTGGCCGCGGATGATCTCATGCATCTCCTGCCGGTCCGCACCGCGACGCGCCAGCTCCATCAGCAGGCGCTCCGTCGCGGCGAACGCGCCGTAGGAGTCCAACAGCCGCTCCGAGGCGGCGGGGTCGACCTGCAGCCCCTCGATCAGCCGCGTGGCACGCAGCACCAGTTCATCTGCCGCCAGGAACGCCTCGGGCAGGATCGTCCGCCGGTTCGCCGAGTCGTCGAGCGTGCGCTCCAGCAGGCTGTGCGCGGCATTGTCCCACGCCACGCGCGGGAACGTGGCGAGCAGCCGCGCCAGGCTGTCGATGGCCTCCGCATGGATGGGATTGCGCTTGAAGGGCATGGCGCTCGAACCGACCTGGCCCCTGGCGAACGGCTCGGCCCATTCTCCGATGGGCGGCGACTGCAGGAGGCGAAGGTCGAACGCGAACTTGTAAAGCGACTGCCCCAGCCCGGCCAGGGCCGACAGCATCCCGTAGTCCTGCTTGCGCGGATAGATCTGCGTCGCGACGGGCCAGGCGTCCAGCCCGAGGCGCGCCATGACGTGGTCTTCCAGCGCCGCCGCGTCCATGCCGGTCCCCTGAAGCAGTTGGGCGTAGGACGCGGACGTGCCGACCGCGCCCTTCAGCCCCTTGCCGCGGACGCCGTCGCGCACGCGCTGCAACTCGTGATAGTCGGTCAGGAGGTCCTGGGCGTATTGCGCCAGGCGGTAGCCCGTGGTGGTGGGTTCGGCCGGCTGCAGATGGGTGAAGGCCATCGTCGGCGCGCCGGCGTGGCGCTCGATCTGCGCGGCGAACCCCTCGAGGAGCACGGCCAGCCGGGAGATCAGCAGGTCCAGCGCGTCGCGCAGCCGCAGCGCCTCCGCGTTATCCTCGATGTCCATGGAGGTGGCGCCCAGGTGGATGATGCCCCCGCCGGCCGGGCACTGGGCCGCGTAGGTGCGCACCTCAGCCATCAGGTCGTGATGGATC
>CAZMIS010000571.1:0-2602 GCA_964566325.1 uncultured Anaerolineales bacterium | reverse complement strand
TGCGCCGACCACCGAGCGCCTCGAGTTGCTGGGCGATCTGGCGGCAGAGCACGGGGTGCCGCTGACGGTGCTCGGCGGCGGCAGCAACCTGCTCGTCAGCGATAGGGGCATTCGGGGCCTGGTGGTCGCCAACCAGGCTCGGTGGCACGGGTGGGGTTCGGCGTATCGGGCGCGGTGGCAAGGTGCGGCGCTGCCCGACAGTCACCTCGTGGCGGAGTCCGGCGTGGCATTGGCCGGCTTCGCGCGCTGGTGCGTCCGGAATGGCCTGGGCGGCCTGGAGTGGGCGGTGAGCGTACCCGGCACGGTGGCTGGCGCCGTCATCGGCAACGCGGGGGCTCACGGCAGCGACACGGCGGCCAACCTTGCCTGGGCGCTGATACGGGAACCCGGCGGCACACGGCAGGTCCTGCTGCAGGATGATCTGCACTACACGTATCGCAGCAGCAGATTGAAGGATCGGCTGCTCGACCCGGTTCAGGCCGCGGGCCCGATCGTGCTGGCAGCGGGCTTCGACCTGAAGGAAGAGGATCCGGGCCCGCTGACTGAACGGGCCGACGGCTATCTGGCGCGGCGGCGTGCGACGCAGCCCGTCGAGCCAAGCGCAGGCAGCATCTTCCGGAACCCGCCAGGGGATTACGCGGGCCGGCTGATCGAATCGGTGGGCCTCAAGGGCCACCGCATCGGCGGAGCACAGGTATCTCCGCGACATGCCAACTTCGTCGTCAATGCGGGGGAGGCCAGCGCATCTGACGTGATGGCGACGATCAATCTGATTCGGGAGAAGGTGTTCGCCGCAACAGGCATCCGGCTGGCGCCGGAAATCCTGTTCGTGGGTGAATGGACAGCGCCGCCGTTATTGGCTTTGTAATGGCCGGCGCGTAGACTGCGGGTTCAGGTCCCAGATGGAAGACAAGGTGCAACGGATCGCGGTGGTATTCGGTGGTCGCTCCGGCGAGCATGATGTCTCGCTGGCATCCGCGCGGTCCGTGATGAACGTGCTCGGGAGAAAGGGATCGACCGTCGTCCCTATCGGCATCACGCGGGAGGGACGTTGGCTGACCTCCGGCGATCCGTACGCGCTGCTTTCCGGTCCTGCCGAAGAGCCCGGCAGCCCTGCCGGCCAGGCTGTCATCGCCGGGCCAGCGTCCAGCCAGCGCGAGTTAGTGCCGGGCGCTACGGGCGATGATTTCCCGTCCGTAGACGTCGTCTTTCCGGTGCTCCATGGTCCGTACGGAGAAGACGGCACGATCCAGGGACTGCTGGAACTGGCGGGTGTGCCCTACGTGGGCTGCGGGGTGCTCGCGAGCAGCCTCGCGATGGATAAGATCGCGTGCAAACAAGTCCTGATAGCGCATGGTCTGCCGGTCACGCCTTACACGGCCGTGCTGCGGAGCGCTTGGGAGACGGCTCCGGGCAGAGTCATCGATCAGGTCGAATCGTCGCTGCCCTACCCCGTCTTCGTGAAGCCGGCCAACCTGGGCTCGAGCATTGGGGTCAACAAGGCCGCGGATCGCGGCGGGCTGATTGCCGCGTTGGACGAGGCGGCCAGGTACGATCGTCGCCTTCTGGTGGAACTGGCCGTCCCCAGCCCGCGCGAGATCGAGTGCGCTGTGCTGGGAAACGAGAGCCCTGAAGCATCCGTGGTGGGCGAGGTCGTTCCGTCGAACGAGTTCTACGACTACGCTGCCAAGTACATCGACGGCCGCTCGCAATTGCTGATTCCTGCGTCGCTGCCGCCCGGAGTGAGCGCTCGCGTCAGGGAGTTGTCCGTCGCGGCCTTCGTAGCGATCGATGGCGCAGGTCTGGCGCGCGTGGACTTCCTGCTGTCCCGGGACACGGGCGAGCTGTACATCAGCGAACTGAACACGATGCCAGGCTTCACCAGGATCAGCATGTACCCGAAGCTGTGGGAAGCATCGGGGCTACCATATGATGAGTTGGCGCAGCGTCTGCTCGATCTGGCGCTCCAACGCCATCACGACAAGACGCGTTCTGCAACGACTTTTGACGGCGGGACTTTGACCGCGTAGGATGAAGACGATGGCCAGGCTGCCTAAGGCGAAAGCACATCCGGGCAAGAAGGACGACAGCGCGTCGGCCCAGCCTGCATGGCGCAAGGCGCCTCCACACCCGCGCAAACAGGGGAGACGCAGGACGTTCACTGCGCAGCAGACCGGGGACGGAGCGCGGCGTGGCGCCTTGTCGTCCACCCTGGCCCTGCCGGCGCGCGACACGCTCTTCGGGTGGCTCCGGATCGCCGCGCTGCTGCTGATGGCCGCGACCGTTGCAGCCGGGCTCTACGGCCTTCTGCAGTGGCCGATGCTCATGATCTCGCGCTCCACCACACAGATCGGTGGCGCGGTGCGCATTGCGCCCGAGGACATCTACAAGCAGGGCCAGATCGATGGTCGCAACATCATCCTCGTGCGCGGTGATGAGGTCGCAGGAAACGTCAAAGATCTGCCGGGCGTCCTGGATGCAGAGGTTCACCTGAGGCTCCCGAACCAGATCATCATCGACATCGTGGAGAATGCCCCTCTGGTGGCCCTGGAGACGGTCACGACCACCGTGTGGCTGGCAGAAGATGGGGCCGAGGTGCCGC
>CAZMIS010000570.1:0-2602 GCA_964566325.1 uncultured Anaerolineales bacterium | reverse complement strand
CGCGATGACGCAGGCGGTCGAGCGGGCGCGCCGTTACGGCGTGGGGGTGTGCGTCGCAAACCGCGTGACGCACTGGGGCCGGGCCCATGCGTACGCGTACCGGGCGGCGCTGCAGGGCACGATCGGCGTCTGCACGACCAACGCCATCCCGAACATGACGGGCTGGGGCTCCAAACAACCGGTGGTGGGGAACAACCCGCTGGCGATCGGCGTGCCTCAGGGCGATTCGATCGACCCGGTCGTACTGGACATTGCGATGAGCCAGGCTGCGGTGGGCAAGATCGGCACCTATCTGCGGGAGGGCAAGGCCGCGCCGAGCGGATGGGGCCTGGACGCGTCAGGGCGGCCGACGAGCGATCCCTCAGCGATCCTGAACTCCGGTTTGGTGTTGCCGATGGGCGACCACAAGGGTGCGGGACTGGCGCTGATGATGGAAGTGCTCACGGGGGCGTTGGCAGGGGGATTTCTGAGCTTCGAGGTGGCGCAGGCGGACGGCAGCGGGCTGGACCCGGAGGGCAGCAAGTTCTTCCTCGCCCTGGATGTCAGCAAGTTCGTCGAGCCGGAGCGCTTCTACGAGCGCGTGGGTGCACTGCTGCGATCCATCGGGGATCGCGTGGGCGACGACGGCGAGTTCCTCTATCCGGGGCAGCGCGGTTGGGAGACGCGGGATCGGAACCTCGTCGAGGGGGTGCCGGTGCACGCGCAGATCGTGGAGCAACTGGATAAGATCGGGGTTACGTTGCCCGCGATCGGGTAACCGCAACGTACGCGGTCGGAGCGCACACCACCTGTATGCCTAAACCTTCGAGGTCTGCCAGACCTCGAAGGTTTGTTTGTATGCAAAGCTCGCAGACCTCGAAGGTTTGTTTGTATGCGAGGTCTGCGAGATATCGAAGGTTTGTTTGTATGTCTTGCCCTGGATTGCATTTAGCCGTGGCGCAGGACCTGGTCGATGACCCAGGTGGTGCGCGCGCCGCTCTCGCCGGTCGACGGGCAGCGCCCGGCGCCGAGCAGCTCGTCCACCACCGTTTGGATGAGCGGCTGTTGGACGTGGGCCGGGTTGGGGATGGGCAGTTCCTGGCGGCCGCCCGCCGTCTCCAGGACAATCGGCTCCGCGTCGAAGCTGGAGAAGGACACCTTGCCGAGGCTGCCGGCAATCTCGCAGACGTCGCGGTCGGTGTGACCGGTGAAGTTCCACGCACCGGCGCCCAGGATGCCCGATTCAAACTGGAAGCTGGCGGTGACGGTGTCCTCGGCCGGGTAATAACCCGCGGTGTTGGCCACATGCCCCGTGGCAGATCGGATGGGGCCCAGCACGAAGTCGAGGAAGTCGAGGGTGTGGACGCCCATGTCCACGAAGCGGCCGCCGCCCGAGAACTCCGGCAGGACACGCCAGGGCACGTTGAGGGGGTCGATGTCGTCGGGTGCGGGTCGCTGGGTCAGCAGCACGGTGACGTAGCGCACCTCACCGATCGCGCCGCTTTCGATGAGTTCCTTGACCTTCAGGAAGCGCGGCAGGGCGCGGCGGTAGTAGGCCACGAAGAGGGGCACGTTCGCGGCCTGGCATGCGGCGACCATCTCCGCACACTCCCCGTGATCGAGTGCCATCGGCTTCTCGACGTAGACCGGCTTCCCGGCCGCCGCGCAGGCGAGGACGTAATCCTTGTGCGACGAGGGCGGCGTGGCCACGTAGACGGCGTCCACCTCCGGGTCCGCGATCAGCGCGGCCCCGTCATCGTACCAGCGCGGCACGCCGTGGCGCCGGGCGTAGTCTTCGGCGAGCGCCGCGTTCCGGCGCATCACGGCAACCAGCGCCGAGTTCTCCGCCTTCTGAAAGCCGGGCCCGCTCTTCACCTCGGTCACGTTGCCGCAGCCGATGATGCCCCACCTGATGGTTCGCATAGTCGCTCCTTATTGGACCACGCCCGCCAGCTGCAGTTCGGTGGCCCTGTGGCACGCCACATGGTGTCCCGGCGCCACCTCGGCCAGCTCCGGGGTCTGTTGGCGGCATAGATCCACGGCATAGCGGCAGCGGGGGTGGAAGTAACAGCCCGGCGGAGGATTGGCCGGGTCGGCCACGCTGCCCTGGAGCACGATGCGCTTCGACCGAAGCCTGGGATCAGGCTTCGGCACAGCCGAGAGCAGCGCCTCGGTGTAGGGGTGCTTGGGTGCGTAGAAGATGTCGTGGGTCGGCGCCATCTCGGCCAGGCGGCCGACGTACATGACGGCGACGCGCTCGCTGATGTGCTTGACCACGCTCAGATCGTGGGCCACGAAGAGGTAGGTCAGCCCGAATTCGGCCTGCAACTCGAGGAGCAGGTTGAGGATCTGGGCCTGGACGGAGACGTCCAGCGCGGACACCGGCTCATCTGCGACGACCAGGCGTGGGCGCAGGGCCAGTGCGCGCGCGATGCCGATGCGCTGGCGCTGCCCGCCGCTGAACGCGTGGGGGAAGCGGCGCATGTACTCCGGTCGCAGCCCGACGACCTTGAGCAGTTCCGCGACCCGCGCGGTCCGTTCCTCCCGGTCCGTCACGCCGTTCACCAGGAGCGGCTCGCCCACGATGTCCAGCAGCGTCATGCGCGGATTCAGGGACGAGAAC
>CAZMIS010000569.1:0-2616 GCA_964566325.1 uncultured Anaerolineales bacterium | reverse complement strand
CAGCAGGACGTGGTTGAGCACGGAGCCGAGGGAGTACTTGATCTTGCCGCCGCTCGTCGCGGCCACTTCCACCGCCTCCGAGATGGCCATGCCGAGGCTGCCGGACGTATCCGGGTAGCGCTCCAGGATCGCGCGGCCGGCCGCGGTGCGGGTCGACGGGCTGGGCGTGACCGTCGCGCCGTAGGCCTGCATCACGGAGCGGCGATACGGCTTCTGCTGGAAGCTGATCTTGACCATGTAAACGTCGACCGCCATCTTGAACATGTCGCCTGCGATGGCCAGCGCGCAGCCCCACTGGCCCGCGCCCGTCTCGGTGGACATGCTCTGGACGCCCTCGACCTTGTTGTAGTATGCCTGCGCAACTGCGGTGTTCAGCTTGTGGCTGCCGGCCGGGCTGACGCTCTCGTTCTTGTAGTAGATGTGCGCCGGGGTGTCCAGCGCCTTCTCGAGCCGCACCGCGCGGACCAGCGGCGTCGGCCTCCACATGCGGTAGATATCGCGCAGCTCCTCCGGGATGGGGATATAGCGTTCGGTGCTGTACTCCTGCTCGATCAGGCCCATGGGGAAGAGCGCGGACCAATCCGCGGGCGCCAGGGGCTGGCCGGTCCCCGGGTTCAGGGGCAGTGGCAGCGGCGTAGGCAGGTCGGCCTGGACGTTGTACCACGCGGTCGGGATGCGTGACTGGGGCAGGACGATGCGGTAGTTCTCAGGGTGGCCGTTGTTCGTGAAAGACATGATTTTCCCTCCCGTTTGTATAAGTTCGGCGGATGACGCGTACGTCGCGGAGGGGAGGGAATTGCCCGCCGGACCTTAAATACAAAACCCTCGCCCCCAAAGGGGACGAGGGTCGTAAGACGCCCGTGGTGCCACCCCAATTAGGCCTGCCGCTCAAGCCGTTCAGACATGCCGGCTGGCCTCGCTCTTTGCAGGGACGGGACGCGGTCCGCTGCGGCAGCCCTGCCGCGCACGTCCTATCCGATCCCCTCGCCTCGCTAACGGTGGCGAACCGTCCGCACCTACTCGCGCCGCGTGGCGCTTTCAGCTGGCAGCTCCCCGGTCCATTCGGCACGTGCTACGGCGCGGGCCTCGCAGCTATTGGCCCGCTCTCTGGCGCCTCGCTCACCCCAAGGGGATGCGTGCGTACTCGTCCGGCTCATCGCTTTTATGTGGCGTATTCGATTGTGTGGCGACTATAACACAGGGCCGCATGGGTGTCAAACGGCGCAAGACGCCCCGACACCTGGCACAAGTTGCCGCTACTTGAGCGTCAGCAGGTAGGTGACCAGGTCGTTCAGCTGCGTGTCGCTCAGCGCGTCCTTGTACGCGGGCATCACGCCCACCGTATAGCCCGCCGGCGCATGGCTGTTGGGCTCGACGATTGAGGCGCGCAGGTACTGGTCGGCCGACTGCCCCTGGACCTCTTTGCCCGCGCGGCCCGCGATGCCCTTCATGCTCGGGCCGACGAGCGTCGCGCCGTCGAGCGAGTGGCAGGTGGCACAGCCCGGATTGCCGCCGATGGTGGTCTGGGCAAACAGGGCCTTGCCGGCATCGACGCTGCCGCCCGTCGCGCCCCCGGTCTGCGCGGCTCCGCCGCTCGACCCGCCACACGCCGCCAGGACCACGACGAGCAGCACCAACACAACAGAAAGACTCACTTTAGTGTTCACGGTTTCCCCCAGAACATGACGATTTGGACTACAACTGCCTATCATGCCACAACTCTCGGCCAGGGCGAGTAAGATGATATCCAATGCGCTCAGCCCAGGTTCGCCTGGATCACCCCGCGCACGCCGTTGACGAGCCAGTCGGGATCCACTGCGGCCGTGGCTTCGGCCAGGCCAGGAGGCAGGCCAGTGATCAGCTCCGACTTGAAGGTGCGCAGCGCGACGAGGGGCGCGGGAAAGTACGCGGTGACCGCGTCGAAGGCCGCGGTGGGCGGCCAGTGCGCGTCGCCGGCCAGGCGCCGGTAGTTGGCGTCCCCCTTGACGATGACGAGGTCGAGCCGGCCGAGCGCGCGGCGCAGATCCTCGGGCATGGCGGAGTGGAACAGCGGCCAGGCGTAGAAGGGATGGGTCTCCAACTGCAGCTCGCCCGCGGCCACTGCGCCGTCGGCCCGGCGGCCCAGCCGCGCGGCCAGCCCGCCCGCCGCAATGAGCGCGTCGGTGCCGTCTGCCAGGTCTGCCTTCATGGCGTCGGAGACGAAGAAGGGCTGCGGCTTGAGGTGCAGATGCACCTCCGAGGCCAGCTCGCTGCTGAGCAGGAAGTCCGCCAACGCGACGTCCATCAGCAACTCGGTGCCCGCGTTGTCCGCGAGGATGCCCACCCGGCCGCCCTCGTGCGCCAGGACGTGGGTCCAAACGGCCTGCCAGTCGTCCACCAGCAGGTTCGCCCGCTCCTGTCCCGGCTCGGCCGTCGCGCCCAGGTGGGCCGCCACGGTGTAGCTCAGGTCGGTGCGGTTGCCCCACAGGCTGGCGTGCAGCAGGGCCTCGAACCGGCCGGCCCCCTCCTCCGGCAGCGCGGCCAGCAGCGCGGCGACCGCGGCGGGCGCGGCCTCGGCGGCCCACTCGCGGCGCTTCGTGGCCGCAAAGGGGTCGATGCCCTGCCACGGGCCGGGCT
>CAZMIS010000568.1:0-2616 GCA_964566325.1 uncultured Anaerolineales bacterium | reverse complement strand
TACCTCCGCCGCGGAAAGCTGTACGTCTTCGCCGCCTACTGTGGCGTGCTGGGACTTGTGGTGATACTCGTGAGCCTGCTACGGTGAGAGTTTGCATCGCCCTGTTGTTGGCCGGGGCACTTCTGCTGGGAGCTTGCAGCGCCGGACCGCAGGCGACCCCGGAGCCGGCGCGACTGCGAATGGTGGGCTCAACCAGCATGGCAGGGGCGCTGGCCGAGCTGGCCGCTGCCTTCGAGGCCGATCATCCCAACGTGCTCGTTGAGGTGGAGGGCGGCGGCTCGGCGATGGGCTGGGAGCAGTTGCGCCGGGGAACGGCAGATGTGGCGGCATTGTCGTGGCTCACCGGCCAGGTTGCCGATGCGGAGGGTTTCCGTGTGGTGGCCGTCGCATCGGATGGCATCGCCGTCGTCGTCCATCCCTCCAATCCCATCACAGATATCACCACCCTGCAGCTTCGCTCGCTCTTTGCCGGAGAGATACTGGACTGGGGGGCGTTGACGGCCGTCCAGGGCCAGCCGGCCATCGTCAGCCGCGAGGATGGCTCAGGAACACGTGCCGCATTTGAATCGGGCATTATTGGCGATCGCCGGGTGACGCTCAACGCCCTGGTGATGCCGACGAGCCAATCCGTTGTGGATTACGTCGCCACGCACCAGCTCGCCGTCGGTTATGTAACGTTCGATCGACTGGCGCCGTCTGTCCGCGCCGTCCCGGTCGAAGGCATCCCCCCTGCACGAGAGCAGGTTGCGTCCGGCGCGTACCCCGTGATCCGGACGCTCTACCTGGCCCTGCGGGAGCCGGCCCGACCGGCCGCTGATGCGTTCGTCGGCTATGCATTGAGCGACCAGGGCCAGCGCATTCTTTCCGAGCATCACACACCCTTGAACTAAACTTGACCCGTGCGGCGGTCTATGCTAAACTGTGGTCATTAGCTTCAGGTGCTCTTCTGCGGAAAGTCGGGAACCCCCCGGCTTTCTTTGTTATCTGGGGCCCTGAGAAAACTGCAGCTTCGGCTGTACGGCGTGAATTCGTGTAGGAGTATTCGAAACAAATGAGCAAAGAGCTGATCATGGCGATCAACCAGATCTGCGCCGAGAAGGAGTTGCCGCGCGACATCATCCTGGGAGCGATCGAAGAAGCGCTGGTGCACGCCTATCGCAAAAACTACGCCAGCCCGGCGGCGAATGTGCAGGTGACGATCGACCAGACGAGCGGCGATCTTCAGATCTTCTGCGAGAAGCAAGTCGTGGAAGAAGTGGCTGACGGCGCCGTGGAGATCTCGCTGGCAGATGCGCGCAAGATCGACAAGAACGTGGAGGTCGGCGGCCAGGTGCTTGATCAGCGCGAGCCGAACGATTTCGGCCGGATTGCCGCTCAGACAGCCAAGCAAGTCATCCTACAACGCATTCATGAGGCCGAACGAGATCAGCTGTACGACTTCTACAAACAGCGTGAAGGAGAGCTGATCACGGGCCAGGTGCAGTCGATCGACTACCGGTCCAACGCGGTCACCGTCACCCTGAGCAAGAAGGCGGAAGGACTCATCGCGGCCGAAGATCAGCTGCCGAACGACCGGTATCGCGTCGGCATGAACGTGCGCACGCTGCTGGCCGAGATCAACAAGGGGACGCGCGGTCCTCAGATCCGGCTCTCGCGGACCCATCGCAACATGCTGCGCCGGCTGCTCGAGCGTGAGATCCCGGAGATCTACAGCGGGACGGTCGAGGTGAAGAGCATCGCGCGTGAGCCCGGCAATCGCTCGAAGGTGGCGGTGTTCGCGAGCCAGCCCGGCGTCGATCCGGTCGGTTCCTGCGTGGGCCTGCGCGGCACCCGCATCCAGAACATCGTCGATGAGTTGAACGGCGAGAAGATCGACGTCGTCGAGTGGTCGTCCGATGTTCGCTCCTTCATCAGCAACGCCCTGAGCCCTGCCAAGCCGACCGACACGATCCTGATCGAGGAAGGCGATATCCGCACGGCGATCGTCGTCGTTCCGGACCGGCAGCTTTCACTGGCGATCGGCAAGGAAGGCCAGAATGCCAGGTTGGCTGCGAAGCTCACGGGATGGCGAATCGATATCAAGAGCGAGACGGAGGCCGCAACCGAAGGCCTCGCCGAGATCAAGCGGCAGCAGATGCAGCTGATCAAGACGCGCTCGCTGCAGGACCGCGCGGCAGCCCTGCCACCCACCGACGATCTGCTCAGCCGGGCGCAATGGCTGCTGCACGAGAAGGACAAGACCCAGGTGACCCTGGAGGCCGCAGCCCGGATGCTGGTCGAGGCGGACCAGAACCGGCCGACGCTGCAGAGCATTGAGGAAGGCGTCGAGGCCGAACAGGCGCCGGCCGAGGCGGATGCCATCGTCGCCGAGGCGCCTGAGGGTGCCGCCGAGGTGCAGCCGGACGCGGCGGCGCCGGCGCCGGAAGTCGGCGAGGTGCCAGTTCCTGAGGAGGTGCCGGCGGTCGCTTCCGATCTGGTCGTCGAGTCGATGGCTGAAGCCTCAGAAGAGCTCCTCGAGTACGCGGTGGAGGAGTTTGTAGAAGACGAGGACGGGGAGGCAGCGACGGACGCGGGCAAGAAGCCGGTCAAGAAGGGCAAGAAGTCCAGCAAGAAGCG
>CAZMIS010000567.1:0-2620 GCA_964566325.1 uncultured Anaerolineales bacterium | reverse complement strand
GGGTCGAGGCGAAGGGCGACCTGCACGTGGACGTGCATCACACGGTGGAGGATGTCGCGATCTGCCTCGGCCAGGCGCTGGACCAGGCGCTGGCCGACCGCGCCGGCATCGTGCGCACCGCGCACAGCTACGTGCCGATGGACGAGACGCTGGGCTTCGTGGCCGTGGACGTGAGCGGACGCCCCTACGCGGTGATCGACGCGGCCTGGCACGGCGCCACGTTGGGCGGCATGGAGGTCGACCTCGTGCGCCACTTCCTGGAGACGGTGGCGATGCACGGCCGCCTGAATCTCCATGCGCGCATCCTCTACGGCCGCAACGACCATCACCAGGCCGAGGCGCTGTTCAAGGCGCTGGGCCGCGCGCTCGATGCGGCAACCGCGATCGACCCGCGGCGCCAGGGCGTGCCGTCGACCAAGCGCATGCTGGCGTAGGCTGCGATCGAAGATTGAAGATGGAAGATTGAGAATTGAGGGGTGCGGCTCGATGATCGCGGTGGTGGATTACGGCGTGGGCAATCTGCGCAACGTATACAAGGCGCTGGAGGCGGCCGGCGCGCCCGCGCGCATCGTCACGTCGCCCGATGGGCTGGCCGGCGCGGCGGGGATCGTGCTGCCGGGCGTGGGCGCGTTCGGTGATGCCGCGGCCAATCTGCGCGGCGCGGGCTTCGAACGTCCCCTGCTGGACGCGATCGCCGCGGGGACGCCGCTGCTGGGCATCTGCGTCGGCATGCAGCTGCTCTTCGACGAGAGCGAGGAGATGGGCCGCCACCCGGGATTGGGCGTGATCCCCGGCCGCGTCGTGCGGTTCGCGGCCGATGTGCATGGACCCGACGGGCGGCTGCTCAAGGTGCCGCAGATCGGTTGGAACCAGCTCGGCCACGCGGGGACGGACCCGCTGCTCGCGGGCGTCCGGAGCGGCGCGTATGCCTACTTCGTCCACTCCTACTGCTGCGAGCCGCGCGATCCCGCGCACGTGGTCGCGACGACGGAGTTCGGGCTGGACTATGCGTCGGTCGTGCGCCGCGGGAACGTCTGGGGCATCCAGTGCCACCCGGAGAAGAGCCAGGCCGTCGGCCTGCGGATCCTGCGCAACTTCGTCCGCATCGTGTTGAATGGGGCAGCGGACGGCCCAGCGCGGCTGGGCGGCCCTGCGCGGCTGGGCGAGGAGCCTGCATCGTGACGATCACCATCTATCCGGCCATCGACCTGCGCGGCGGCCGCGTCGTGCGCCTGCGCCACGGCGACCCGGCCGCAGAGACGGTCTACGGCGATGACCCGGCCGCGGTCGCGCGGCGGTGGGCCGCCGCGGGCGCGGGGTGGCTGCACGTCGTCAACCTGGACGGCGCGTTGGCGTCCGAACCCGACGTAGAGACGCTGCATGCAACGTCTCTACAAAACTCACCCGACGCGGCATCTATGCAGCTGCCCCTCAACCTGCGCCGGCTGGCGGAGATCCGCGCGGCCACCTCACTTCCGATCCAATTCGGCGGCGGGATGCGTACGCTGGCCGATATGGCTGCGGCCCTGGCACTGGGCGCGACCCGCGTCGTGCTCGGCACCGTCGCGGTCCGGCGGCCGGATATCGTGGGCGAAGCGGTGGCGCGGTTCGGGGGAGATCGGGTAGTCGCGGGCATCGATGCGCGCGACGGCCTGGTGGCAACCCACGGCTGGCGCGAGACGTCGGCCCTCGATGCGCTGACCGTGGCGCTGCGCATGGCGGAACTGGGCGTCCGGCGCGTCGTCTACACCGACATCGCGCGCGACGGCGTCCTGACCGGGATCAATGCCGCTGCGACGGCCGCCCTGGCCCGCGGGAGCGGCCTGAGGGTGATCGCAAGCGGCGGCGTCGCGTCGCTGGAGGACATGCGCATGCTGGCCGCCATGGAGGGCGACGGCGTGGAGGGTGTGATCGTGGGGCAGGCGCTCTACACCGGCGCCATCGACCTGGCCGCGGCGATCGCGGCGGGCCGGGGAAGCGGCTGATCCGATGCTGGCGAAACGCATCATCCCGTGCCTCGACATCAAGGACGGGCGCGTGGTCAAGGGGGTCAACTTCCTGGCGCTGCGCGATGCCGGCGACCCGGTCGAGCAGGCCCAGGTCTACGACCGCGAGGGCGCGGACGAGCTGGTCTTCCTGGACATCACGGCCAGCCACGAACGCCGCGAGATCGTCATCGACATGGTGCGCCGCGTGGCCGACGCGGTGTTCATTCCCTTCACCGTTGGCGGCGGCATCCGGACGGTCGACGACATGCGCGGCCTCCTGCTGGCGGGCGCGGACAAGGTCTCGATCAACTCGCCCGCGGTGCGCACGCCCGGGCTGGTGACCGCAGGCGCATCCCGGTTCGGAAGCCAGTGTATCGTGGTCGCGATCGACGGCAAGCGGCAGGGCGATGGCTGGGAGGTGTACATCGACGGCGGGCGGACGCCCACAGGGCTCGATGTCGTCCGATGGGCCCGGCAAGTTGAGGCTCTCGGCGCTGGGGAGATCCTCCTGACCAGCATGGACACCGACGGCACGCGTCGCGGCTTCGACCTGCCCATGCTGGCCGCGGTCAGCGAGGCCGTCACGGTCCCGGTCATCGCGTCCGGCGGTGCGGGCGAGCCCGCGCATTTCT
>CAZMIS010000566.1:0-2640 GCA_964566325.1 uncultured Anaerolineales bacterium | reverse complement strand
TAGGCCTCGGCCGTGGTTACCTCGCTATCCACCTCGGCCGCGGATACGTCTTCCTGCACGATGACCTGCTCGGTCGTGGGCACTTCTTCAGGAATTACCAACGTGGGCAACTGCAGGCGGCTGAGGAGGAGCACGCCGACCGCAACGATCAGGATGGCCAGATGGGAACCGACGCGCAAGATCGGCGTCGCGCCCTCAGGACCACGCTGAGCAAGCGATCTCTGTATGGAAACGAAGAATGTATGGCCCGGTCCCCAATCATCCGGTACAACCGGGCCACGTGGTTTCACTAAGTCATCGCGCATGCGCGCGTTCCTCTTGGATCAGGTTCGAACGGCTGGCGCCCCTACATGCTCTGCGACAGTGTCTCCAGGAACACCTTGTTGTTGCGCGTCTTGCGCAGCCGATCCAGCACGGCCTCGAGCGGATCCTCGCCCGTTTGGCGCAGCATGTCGATCATGCGCCGCAGTGTCCACACCCGGTTGAGCGTCTCGGCGCCCAACAACAGCTCCTCGCGCCGCGTGCCCGAGCGGACGATGTCGAACGCCGGGAAGATGCGGCGTTCGGCCAGGCGCCGATCGAGATGCAGTTCCATGTTGCCGGTGCCCTTGAACTCCTCGTAGATGACATCATCCATGCGGCTGCCCGTGTCGACGAGGCAGGTGGAGACGATGGTCAGGCTGCCACCCTCTTCGATCTTGCGTGCAGCGCCGAAGAAATGCTTGGGCGGATACAGGGCGGCGGGATCGATGCCACCTGAGAGCGTTCGCCCTGAGGTCGGCACCGTGAGATTGTAGGCGCGGGTCAGCCGCGTGATCGAGTCGAGCAGGATGGCGACATCCCGCCCGGCTTCCACAAGTCGCTTCGCCCGCTCGAGGCCCATCTCAGCCACGCGCACATGGGAAGATACCGGCTCGTCGAAGGTGGAACTGAGCACCTCTGCCTCGACCGCGCGGTCCATGTCGGTGACTTCTTCGGGGCGCTCGCCGATCAGCAGCACCATCAGTACGACTTCGGGATAGTTTTCAGAGATGCCGTTCGCAATCTGTTTCAACACCGTCGTCTTGCCGGCCTTCGGCGGCGAGACGATCAGGCCGCGCTGACCCCGGCCGATGGGAGCAACCATGTCGATCAGGCGCGTGGTCAGCACCGACGGCTGGGTCTCCAACGCCAACTGCTGATTTGGGAAGATGGGTGTCAGGTCCTCGAACTTCGGACGGCGCTTGGCAATCTCAGGGTCGATGCCGTTGACGGCCTCCACCTTGAGAAGACCATAGTACTTCTCCGACTCCTTCGGCGGGCGAACCTGCCCCACGACGAAGTCGCCCGTCCGCAACCCGAAGCGGCGAATCTGGCTCTGCGAGATATAGACGTCCTCGGGCCCGGGATTCATGTGCTTGTTTGCGCGCAGGAAACCGATCCCATCCTGGATGACCTCGAGGGTGCCTCCCCCGAAGATCAGGCCCTGGGACTCAGTCTCGGCACGCAGCAGGCGCATGATCAGGTCGTTCTTCTTCAACCTGGTATACCCGGTCAAGGTCATCGACCTGGCAACATCCTGCAACTCAGTAAGTGTCTTCGTTTCCAAATCAGCGATGTTCATTAAACGCTCTCCAATCGAGAGGTGAATAAGGGGCTTCACAATAACAACGGACGGCGCGCTTCACCGATCCGCTGTGTCAGTCAGCTTGCTGGGTTATTCGGTAATACGGGATGAGTCTCTCAATTACACCCTGGTACATCTCATCCAACTTGCTGCCGGACAAACAAGAAACGCGGAAATCCAGCGCCGCGCACGGGAATCGCAAGTAGAGAGCAAAGAGGGTAGGTGGATGATACAAAGTAATGTGAATTGATTGTAGCACAATGACGGTCACCCGTCAAATGACAACACAGGGCAAAACCTGATCGTAAAGACGGCGATTCAGGATGCGGCGCGGCCCCGCAGAATGCCCGATTCGACGGAGCCGCGCCATCGAAAATGGATCAGTCGAACTTGATCTGGCTGATCTTCATCAGCTTGTCCCAGCGATGGGTTGACTCGATGCGCCGGATCGTTCCGGACTTCGACCGCATGACGATACTCGATGTACGGGCGCCCTCTCCGAAGTAGCGGGTGCCGTCCAGCAACTCGCCCCGCGTGATGCCCGTCGCAGCAAAGAAGACGTCGTCGCTGTTCACCAGGTCGTCGATGGTGAGCACCTGGTCGAGGTCCAGGTGCTGTTCCTCAGCGTACTCCCGCTCCCGCGCATCGCGCGGCCACAGCTTGCACTGGATCTCGCCGCCCAGGCACTTCAGGGCCGCAGCCGAGATGACGGCCTCGGGAGAGCCACCGATTCCGATCAGCACATCGATGCCGGTGCCTTCCATCGAGGCACTGATCGACGCAGCCACATCGCCATCGAGGATGAGACGAATCCGTGCGCCGACCTCGCGCACATCGCTGATCAGCTGTGCGTGGCGGGGCCGATCGAGGATCATGACGGTCAGATCGTCCACATCCCGATGTTTTGCCCGCGCGATGGCCTTGAGATTGACGGACACCGGTGCATCGATGTCGATGTGACCGCGCGCCTCGGGTCCGACGGCGATCTTGTCCATGTAGACCAGCTTGCCGGGCGCATACATGCTGCCGGAAGG
>CAZMIS010000565.1:0-2652 GCA_964566325.1 uncultured Anaerolineales bacterium | reverse complement strand
CGCGGCGACGTTCTTCATGCCTTCGTTCACGATGGCCTGCGCCAGCACGGTCGCGGTGGTGGTGCCGTCGCCCGCGATGTCGTTGGTCTTGGTCGCGGCTTCCTTCAGAAGCTGCGCGCCCATGTTCTGGAACGGTTCCTGGAGCTCGATTTCCTTGGCCACGGTCACGCCGTCATGCGTGATGGTCGGTGCGCCCCACTTCTTGTCCAGCGCAACGTTGCGGCCCTTGGGCCCGAGGGTGGTCTTGACTGCATCGGCAAGGGTGTCGACGCCGATCTTGAGATTGCGGCGGGCTTCCTCCGCGAAAAGCAACTGCTTGGCTGCCATTGGATCTTTCTCCTAAATCAGTTATTCGACGATCGCGAGAACGTCGGATTCGCGCAACACGAGCAGCTTCTTGCCGCCCATCTTCACTTCGGTGCCACCGTACTTCTGGTACAGCACGACGTCGCCTACTTTGACTTCCATGGCGATGTGTTCGCCATCGTCATCGACGCGACCCGGACCCGTAGCGAGGACCTTGCCCTGCTGCGGCTTCTCTTTTGCGGTCTCAGGCAGGATGATGCCACCCGCGGTGACCTCTTCCTGCTCGAGCGGTTCGACGACCAGACGATCGGCGAGCGGCTTGAGATTCATAGTCCAACAGCCTCCCTTGGTGAATGTGAGTGTGTTGCCCGCCTGTGGCGAGCGTGTCTTGACAGAAAACTCGGCATGTCTTAGCACTCAAGATACCTGAGTGCTAAGACACGCCGAGTATAATCAGTTTGGCTCAGGACGTCAAATTCGGGACCGCACGTTCTCGCACTGACCCATCGCGACTGCTAAGGCCGCCGCGCGGGAGTCGCCTTGCCGCGGCGCCGCGCGGCGCCCTCCTCGCCGCCCCCGCGCTGGCCCTCGCTCCCCCGGAAGCTCGGCGCGGTGATGACGAAGAAGGTGCAGCGGGTGGTGTCCAGCATGCGGCTCTGCAGCCGCGGATCGATCTCATGGACCTTCGCGGTCGTGGTGATCACGGTGGGCAGCCGCGCGCTGTAGCGATAGTTGAGCAGCTGGAAGAGCTTCTCGCGCGCCCAGGGCGTGGCGCTCTCGGTGCCGAGGTCGTCGAGCACCAGCAGGGAGGTCGACTTGACCTGCTCGAAGACACGGTCGAGGGACGCACCGCTGGTCGGGCTGAAGGTGGCACGCAGATGATCGAGCAGATCCGGCACGACCACGAACATGGGCGCAGGTCGGGACGCCGCGACCTGCTGGTTCGCGATGGCGGCCGCCAGGTGCGTCTTGCCGCACCCGTAGACGCCGCTCAGGATCAGCCAGCCCGACGGATTCTCGGCAAAACGCCTGGCCTCTGCCACTGCCCGTGCCAGGCTGTCCTTGCTTGCGACGTCGATGTCTTCCAGCCGCCTGAGTGAGAAGCTCTCGAAGGTCTGGTCTGCATGCAGCGCCAGCTCGCTGAGGGTGCGGGCCTGGCGATCCAGCGTGCCGGAACTGCCCTGCCCCTGCCGGAAGTCAGGCGCGGGAATCTCGAAGACCTGGCTCAGGTCCAGGTCGGCCAACCGCGATGCGATGCGGGGATCGAGGTCCTCCAGCCGCTGGTTGGTCGTGACCACGGTGGGCAGCCGGCCATTGTAGCGGTGGTTCAGGATCTGGAACAGCTTCTCCTGGGCCCAGGGCGTGGAGTGATGCGCGCCCAGGTCATCGAGAATGAGGAGCGGCGTCTCCCGGATGGCGCTCAGCCGCTCGTCGACACCGCTCTCGCTCGTCGGCCCGAACGCGGCGCGCAGATAGTCGAGCAGGTCGGGCACGATGACGAACATGGCCGGCCGGCCCAGGTCCAGGTTGTAGTTGGCGATGGCCGCGGCCAGGTGGGTCTTGCCCGCGCCGTACCCGCCCAGCAACACGAGCCAGCCCCGTGGCCGTTTCGCGTACTCCAGGCTGAGATCATACGCGCGGTGCAGCATGGTGCGAACCGTCTGCGGCAGCGCGATGCCATCGGGCAGAAAGGCGTCGAACGTCATCCGCCGGAGCGCGCCGAGGTTGCTGAGCCCGTGGAGTTCGCGGCTGCGGTTCAGCGCCATCTGCGCCTCGGTGCAGCGGCAAGCGATCAACTTGCCGAAATCCGGGTGACCGTAGGGCACGTCCGGCAGGAGGAATCCCTTGCCCTTGCAGATGGGACAGGTCTCCGTCTGCGGCGCCAGCGATTCCTTCTCCTCTGCCCGTTCGTCGTCGCGTTCCGGGGGTTTCAGATCGCCCAATAACTCGCCCAGTCTTTTCACGGCAGCCGCCTCAATGCTTGATCAGCCCTTCGTACCCCTCGGGCACGTCGTAGGCCTCCAGTTCCCTGCCCTGGCGCGCACCCCCGCGGCCCTCGGTGCGCCATCGTTCGAGGATGGCCAGGACGTACTTCCAGCTGCGCTTGTTGTTCAGCACCGCCTGGCGGAAGCCGTCGGCGATCCACTCCGCAGGGTAGTGCCGCTCGGCATCGCGCAGTTCGTCCGCGATCATGGGCGTCAGCATGCCGATGTTCTGCTCGTACAGGACGAAGATCGTCGGGCGCTCTGTCTGCAGCTGAACGTCCTCGCCGTCCTCGGCCGGCAGGTCCAGCTCGCCGCTCTCCAGCCGCTCCAGCACCTCGCGGCCGTGCGCGCTGTTGATCAT
>CAZMIS010000564.1:0-2653 GCA_964566325.1 uncultured Anaerolineales bacterium | reverse complement strand
GGCCGCAAACAGATCCGGCCGCCAGCATGCTGGCGGCCGGATCTGTTTGCGGCCGGTTTTTCGCGGACACGTTCGGTTCAGTCCTCAGATTCCCGCTGCCCGGCGAAGGTCCAGCGTGAAGGGAAACTCGGGATGCGGCGACTCGTGCGCAAGTTCGTATATCCCCGGAGAATGTCCATGCCCTTCAAAGCGGGCCAGACGCCGCGCTTCGGCCTCGTTGCCGTTGATCGGGAAGGTGTCGTAACTGCGCCCGCCTGGATGTGCGACGTGATAGACACATCCGCCAATTGCGCGGCCTGTCCACGTGTCGAAAATGTCGAACACCAGCGGCACGTTGGTCGGCAGAACCGGATGCAGGGACAATGGCGGTTTCCACGCCTTGTACCGCACCCCAGCCACCGCTGAGCCATTCCCCGTATGGGCAAGCGGCACGGGCCGCCTGTTGCACGCCACGCGATACCGCTCCGGATCGCTCGCCGTCAGTTTAACCTGCACGCGCTCGGCGGAGCTGTCGGCATAGCGAACGGTCCCTCCGATAGCGCCGGTCTCGCCAAGCACATGCCACGGCTCCAGCGCCTGCCGGACTTCGAGATTGACGCCGTTGACATCGATCTCGCCGCAGAACGGGAACCGGAGCTCCTGCTGCGCTTCGAACCATTCCGGACGCAGGTCGAAACCGTGTGCGGACAGGTCTCGCAGAACATCAAGGAAATCCTCCCACACGAAGTGTGGCAGCATGAACTTGTCATGCAGCGTCGTTCCCCACCGCACCATGTTGCCGGTCAGAGGCGACTTCCACATCCGTGCAATGATCGCCCGCACCAGGACTTGCTGCGCCAGCGACATCCGAGCGTCTGGCGGCATCTCGAAGCCACGGAATTCGACAAGGCCGAGACGTCCGGTCGGACCATCCGGTGAGAACAACTTGTCGATGCAGATTTCCGTGCGGTGCGTGTTGCCGGTGACGTCGATCAGCAGGTTGCGCAGCAAGCGATCCACCAGCCAGGGTGGGGTATGCGGATCGCCCCCCGGCCGCCGCCCGGCGAATGGATTTGCGATAGCGCGATCTCCAGCTCGTAAAGCGAGTCATGCCGCGCCTCGTCGATGCGGGGCGCCTGGCTCGTCGGGCCGATGAACATCCCGGAGAACAGATAGGATAGAGACGGCCGCTTCTGCCACAGCAACAGCAGGCTCTTCAGCACATCCGGCCGTCGCAGGAAGGGCGAGTCATTCGGCGTTGATCCGCCGACAACCACGTGGTTCCCGCCGCCCGTGCCCGTGTGCCGCCCATCGATCATGAACTTGTCGCAGCCGAGCCGGCATTGGCGCGCTTCCTCGTAAAGCGTTGTCGTGATGTCCACGCAATCGCGCCAGCTTGTCGATGGATGCACGTTGACCTCGATCACGCCGGGATCGGGTGTCACGCGCATCACATTGATGCGCGGATCATGCGGTGGCGCATATCCCTCGATATGCACCGGCATGCCAAGCGTCTTGGCCGCAGCCTCCGCCGCCGCCACCAGCTCGAGATAGTCCTCGATCCGCTCCACCGGCGGCATGAACACGCACAATCGCCCGTCGCGCGCCTCGACCGACATCGCGGTCCGCACCGAGCCCGCAACCTCGGAGAACGATTGTTCCTGAACCTGCTGCCGTCCGCCTTCGCTCGCGGTGAACTGGGCGCGCGCCTGTTCGGCAGCAACATTTCCCTGCAGCGCGTAACCCTGCGAGGTCGTGATGGCCGCATAGTCCGGCAGCGGACCACGCTCTTCGCTCGGGTCAGCCTCGATCACATGCGGATACACCGACGGCGGTATCCATGTCAGCGACTCCAGCGGCAGGCGGTATCCAACGGGGCTGTCGCCTGGCGCCAGGAACATGTGCCCGCGCCGTAGTTTCCACTTTTCGGACTTCCAGCGCCCCTTGGTCGCGACACGACCCGGGGTCGATGCTTCCGTCACCTTCTTCTTCGGTGTGCCTTTGCCGACCTTCGCTTTCGTGCTCGCCTTCGCCTGCCACCGCTGGATCGGCAGGACATAGCCCGTCGGCTCGGTGAGCCCTCGCTCGAACACGCGCGCAATCCGGTTTCGCTCTTCCGGATCCTTCAGCTTCGAGTTTTCCGGCGTAACATTCTCCGGCAGATTTCCTTCCCTGAGGATCCAGTTCGCCGGATCCTCATAGGCGGGGATCACCATCTCCGCGCCGACGCCCAACTCCTCGGCCATCGCCTGCAGAAGCTGCTCCGCCTCGACTTTGGTCGCCCTGGCGCCGTTCTTGTTGTTGGCGCCGTTCTCGCCGGCGACCAGCTCTGGGTCATGCCAGATCGGCTTCCCGTCTCGGCGCCAGTAGAGCGAGAATGTCCAGCGCGGGAGTGTTTCTCCGGGGTACCACTTGCCTTGGCCGTAGTGCAGGAAGCCGCCCGGCGCGAAGCGGTCACGCAGGCGCTGGATCAGCTTGTCCGCCAGCTTGCGTTTCGTCGGGCCATCGGCGCCTGAATTCCATTCGTCTGACTCGAAGTCATCGATGGAAACGAATGTCGGTTCGCCGCCCATCGTCAGGCGTACGTCGCCTTCTTTCAGCGCGGCATCTACCTTCTCGCCCAGCGCATCCAGCGCCGCCCAGCTCTCATCCGAGAACGGTTTGGTGATGCGCG
>CAZMIS010000563.1:0-2669 GCA_964566325.1 uncultured Anaerolineales bacterium | reverse complement strand
TCGATGAGCCGCTTGCGCAGGGCCTTGGCCAGCCGCCGGCCGCGCGGGGAGAGCCTCGTCTCCACGCCGTCCAGCTCGTCGACCAGCCAGCGGTAGCTGTCGTCGACCGTGCTCACCTCCGACGGACTGGCGCCAAGGGGAGGGCCAGCGGGCGGCGGCTGGGCCAGCGCCTCATCAAACGCCACCGAGGTCGCCAACGCCCCCGCGACGAACTTGCCCAGCGGCTGCTTGGGATCGACCCGGTCGATGGGGATCGCAGGGCTCATGCCATGATCGGACAGCACGTAGAGATGCGTGTCGGGCCGGTAGACGCGGCGCAGGCGTTCGATCTGGCCGATGTGATCGTCGATGCGCCGCAACGCACGCGTCGCCTCCGGACCCAACGGCCCGTCCCCATGCGCCACCTCGTCGTACCCGTAGTAGTTCACGTACACGGACGGCATGCCGCGATACACGTCGAGCAGCACGCCGAACGTCTGGATCTCGGGCAGGAAGACGTTCGTGAAGACCTGCAGCACGGGCTTGATGAGCGTGAGCCGGCGCCGGAAGCCGCCGCGAATCCACACCACCACGGTGCGCACGACGTCGCGCACGAGCTCCCAGAGGATCAGCACGACGATGCGGATGATGCGCCAGGGGATGAGCGCGAAGAGCAGGGCCCAGCCCAGCCCGCGCATGTGCTCGTAGAAGTGCTGCCGGCCCATGGCCGACAGGGTGAACAGGGCCAGCCGCGCATCGCCGTCGACGAGGTTGCCATAGCTCGAGCCGCCGGTCAGGATGCCCGGACGGCCCTCCGACACTGCGGCCTTGATGCGCGCGGCGTGCGCCGGTGACTTGCAGTGCGGCGCGAGCCCCGATTCCTTCTCGTACCAGCGAAACGCGGGCACGTTCCAATTGTTGCCGTACATGATGCCCGACTGGCTGGCCGGGGTGGAGGAGGGCACGCCGCACCGCCATCGCTGGAACCGGTGCCCCTGCGCGACGAGCCGGCGGATATACGGAGTGTGGCCCGCGGCCATGGCGCGCAACAGGTACTCGTGCCCGAGGCCATCGATCTGGATCATGATGAACTGGACGCGCGCACCGGCGCGGTCCTCCTCGCCGGGTTCAACTCGGGGACGATAGGGCCGGCCGAGCATCCACGCCACGAGGAGGCGCAGGAACTCCCAGGTATCCCGAAGCGCGCGTCGCATGATCCGCGCCCTCAGGAGGTCCGGAGGATCTCCAGGGCCTCCGCCAGCCTGGCGATGTCGGCCCGGGAAATCAGCCCGATGGCTGCGCCGCGTTCTGCATCCACCACCACTGCAGCCTGGTCCGACCCGATCTGTGCATAGGCCTCCAGCAGCGGCCTGTCCGGCGGCACCCGGAGGATCGGGCCCAGAGCCTGGGCACCCAGAGCCTGGGCGCCCAGCGTTCCGCTTGCGTCAGCGAGCACGCCCCCCTTCACCTTTCCGCCCAGGCGCAGGAGTGCGCGGCGGGTCAGGAGCCCGACGAGGCGGCCGTTGTCCACGACCGCGTACGCGGACTGCGGCGACGCGGCCGTGCGTTGGATCGCCTCGACGACCGTGCCGGAAGCCGGAAGCTGCATGCCCAGGGGCTGCATGGCGCGGCCGACGGTCAGTCCCGCCAGCGACTGCGTCAGGGTGACCTGGCTGCGCTCCTGCCAGGCGCCCAGGAACACGAACACACCGATCAGGGTCAGGAAGAAGTTGCCCGGCGACAGGAACGACAGCGCGATCAGGACCAGCGCGATGCCCTGGCCGACGTGGGAGGCCGCGCGCGTGGCCGTGCGGAAGGGCAGAAAGCCGGCCATGAAGGAGCGAAGCAGCCGGCCGCCATCCATGGGAAACGCGGGAATCAGGTTGAACACTGCGAGCAGCAGGTTCTGCAGCGCCAGAAGCAGTGCCAGGCTTTCGGCCGTCTGCGCCGTGATCAGCCGCGTCAGGCCGCGGCCGGTCAGGAACGCGGTCAGCAGCCTGTCCGGACCGATCAGCAGCGCGGCCAGCAGCGCGAGCCCGATCGCCAGCACGAGGTTCACGAGCGGGCCGGCCGCGGTGATCAGGAACTCGTGCAGGGGGCGCTGCGGCATGTTCGAGAGCCGCGCGACGCCGCCGATCGGCCACAGCGTGATGTCGTGCACCTTGACGCCGAACGCCTGCGCCACCAGGCTGTGGCCCAGCTCATGCAGCACCACGCAGATGAAGAGGAGCAGGACGAAGAGCATCATGAACCCGGCGTTCGCCAGCCACCGGTCATCCCGGCCGTTGGCGATGCCGGTCCAGCCCGCCCACAGCAGGATAAGCAGGAAGCTTACGTGCACCCGGATAGGGATGCCGCGGACCGTCGCGACCTTCAATGCCCAGGACATGTCTCAGCCTTCCTGACCGTCGTCGAGGCGGAACTGCAGCGCGTGCATGCGGCGGTAGAGCCCGCCCTCGATCGCGACGAGTGCCTCGTGCGTGCCCTGCTCGACGACGCGCCCCTCCGCCATGACGACGATCCAGTCTGCGTTGGTGATGGTGCTCAGGCGGTGCGCGATCACAAACGTGGTTCGATCGCGCATCAGCCGTTCGAGCGCCTCCTGGACCGCGAGTTCCGACTCACTGTCCAGCGACGACGTCGCCTCGTCGAGGATCAAGATGCGGGGGTCCTTGAGCAGCGCGCGGGCG
>CAZMIS010000562.1:0-2673 GCA_964566325.1 uncultured Anaerolineales bacterium | reverse complement strand
CTGGGGAGATGCTCAGATCGTCCCGAAGGAACTGCAATGCAAGCTTCGATCTTTGTGACAGCGTGACCAAGGTGGGCGCGCCTTCTGCGAGGACGGCCCTGATACCTTGGCAGACCTCACGGCTCAGACTTCTCGCGCCGCCCATCCAACGGGCTTTTCCGCCTTCCTTCACAGGCTCCAGCCAAACAATCCTCTTGGACCACTCAACTCCGGTGACGCGCCAGCTGCGCCCGGCCAGGAGGATGAGTCGGTTGTCTTGCTCTCCCGTCAGCACGGTGGGATCGATGTAGCCGACTTCGGTATTTCCATGCTTGCCGGTCAGCAGCATTGACCCGCTGAAGGATGCCAGCAAGTCTCGGTAGTGGCCTCGACCAAACTCCCGCTCAAGCCGAGGCCCCACACTCAGGACTCCTTCCGAGCGAGCAAGGTAGTCGGTCTGGACCATGTGCTCCACGAGCTGATCAGCCTTGTCCAGCTGAAGTTCGGGAAAGCAACCCGCAAGGACTGCGATCAAGTCGCGCGTGGCTAGCTGTCCGCGCTCGAGCGTAGCAGTCATGGCCTGCTGCGCCACGATTGGCCATGGTTTGGCGGGCGGCACCGCTGCTTCCACCCAAGCATCGGACCAACGCCTCGCAATCCCCAGAGCCAGAAGGAAGGCGTTGTCGTTTGTCGTGAGGAACAGGCAGTTGCGCCGGCTGTCCGACCGTCTGCCGGTTCGCCCCATTCTCTGAAGGAAGGACGACACCGTGGACGGGGCATCGATCTGCACGACCTTGTCGAGATCCCCTACGTCAATGCCCAGCTCGAGCGTCGACGTGGCGACGATCACGCAATCCTTCTCCTCGCCGAACGCCGTCTCTGCCTGGCGGCGTTCCGAGGCGCTCAGCGATGCGTGACTCAGGAAGGTCCGAATTTCATGCGCGCGCAACATGCTGCTGAGCTGTTCGGCGCTGCTTCGCGAGTCGCAGAACACCAGGCGCTTCTGTCCGCGGTGCAATCGTGCGATGACCGTGGCTGCGTTCTCCAGCGAGCCGACATGGTCGATGGTGACGTCGGCGTCCGTACTCACGCTGGCACTGCCGACAACCTCACGATGACCAGTGGGTGCAAGCCACGAAAGCAGCTCGGCGGGATTGCTCACCGTTGCAGAGAGCCCAATCCGCTGGAGCGGTCGATTGAGGTACTGGTCGAGTCGATACAAGACCGAGCGAAGATGCCATCCTCGGTCATCCGCTGCGAATGCATGCAGTTCGTCAACGATCACGGCCTGCAGGTTTCCAAACCAGGCTTGCTTGTTGACCCGGGTCGAGATCAACATCGCTTCGACTGACTCAGGAGTTGTCAGAAGGATGTCTGGCGCATCCTTCAGGGCACGTTGCTTCCGGGACTGGGAGATGTCCCCATGCCAAACCTCGACACGGCGGCCTACCAACCCGGCGTAGTGGGTCAAGCGTTGCTCAAGGTTGTTGAGCAGTGCCTTGATCGGGCAGATGTAGAGCACGCTCGCCGCGGGCCACTCTTCGCGGAGCATGCGTGAGAGTATTGGGATTGCCGCGGCCTCGGTCTTGCCACCTGCGGTCGGGGCCAACAAGAGGCAATGCGCGCCAGCGTGGATCGGCTCGATGGCGGCCAGCTGAGTTGGACGCAAGGTGCTCCAACCCAGTGAGTTGACGACGTGGTACTGCACCGCGGGGTGCAGCTGCTCGAACTGGCTCACAGATCGATGTCGTCCACTGAAGCTGCACCGGTGGCTGCACGTTCGACAGCGGACATCTCACTTTCAGCCAACGTGAGGCTGTAGTGCTTCCTAGGGTCGAAGTCGGCGTGCAGATCTACCCGGTCCAGCACGTCCGCCACCAGCTTCTTGAGGAAAAGTCGAGGAGCGATGCCAACCTTGCCACCGAGGCCGCCCGCCACCGCTGTAGCCAAGTCGTCGATGTAGGCGTCGTTGACGACCGATCGCAAGCGAGTCTGGTGCGGACGCCCGTCTGAATAGATGTCTCGCACCCGGCGTCCGACCGATAACAAGGAGCCGTGGTCGAACGGCGCAAGCCGAATCTGGACCGCGCGCGGATTGTCAAATCGCCTGTCGGTGCCGAAGTCCACGTGAAGGCGCTGGGCCAGCGGCGCCAGGCGCTGCACTCCCTGCGGGCCGTCGAAGAACGCTGGAGTGCCAGTTACCACGAGATAGAGGCCCGGGTAGCGGCCGGCGTCGATCTCGTCGATCCACTGGCGAAGAGCGTTCAAGCCCTTCTCGCGAGTGTCCGTACGCATGCGTTGAAGCGTTTCCACTTCGTCCAACACCAGGACCAGACCCGCGAATCCACTATCGCGCAGGATGGTCAGGAGCCCGACGATGAAGTTTGTGGCGCCGAAGTGATCCAGGTCGCCCTTGATACCCGCCGTTCGCTTGATGCTGGCGGCTACGTTCGGCTGGCCGGCCAGCCAACTGATCAGGCCATCGGCCAGCATCGCGTCGCCGTCGGCGACTGCACGGCGATAGGTGCGCAGCACGGCCGAAAAGGCTGGCGCGGCCTTGTTGATGGTGGCCAGCCGAGCCTCCATCATGGCGTCGGTTCGGGCCAGCAGGTCATCGGCGTTGCCCGCGTCTACCGAACCATCGGCCAGCACGTCCTGCTCCAGCGCGTAGAACCATCCGTCGATCACGCCGCG
>CAZMIS010000561.1:0-2675 GCA_964566325.1 uncultured Anaerolineales bacterium | reverse complement strand
AGCACCATGTAGACGAACACGACTGCGAGCGCCATCGCGGTGCCCAGCGCGGCGAATGCTTCGTTCATCAGCTCCAGCTCACCCGTGAAGGCCCAGGTGACGCCGGCCGGCATGGACGTGGCCTTGAGCACCGCCTCCACGTCGGTGAGCACGTCGGCCTGGACCCGGCCGTAGCTGTCCGCGCCCACGATGACGGCTGACAGCCGGTCGACGCGGTTGATCTCCGTGGGGCCGCTGGCCTCCTCGAGGTGCGCGATCTGCCGCAGGGGAATGAAGCCTTTGCTGGTCGGCACTTGCAGGTCCAGGATTTGATTGAGCCGGGCGCGGTCCGACGCCTGGAGCTGCACCCGGATGTCGGCCTCTGCGCCATCACCCCGGAAGGTGGCTACGTCCTCACCCTCCACCAGGGTGCGGATCGTGCTGCCCACCGTGGCGATGTTGATGCCCATGTCAGCCGCCTTGCGGCGGTCCACCTTCAGCAGCACCTCCGGCTTGCCGGGCCGGTACGACACATCTACGTCCACCAGGCCAGGAACGGCCTTGAGTTGCTCTGCCAACTCCAGGCTGAAACGATTGAGTGCATCGGCATCGCCGACCGTCTGAAGGGTGATCTGGATCGGCTTGCCCAGGACGGAGGTGCCGCCGCTGGCCATGGCCGTGAAGCTGCCGCCACTGATCGAGAGGCCGGGCACATCGGCCAACTCCGTACGGGCTAAGGTGACGAACGTCTCGAGCGGGTAGCCCTCCTTGAGGTTCACCTGGAAGCTGGCGGTCTCCGGCGTGCCCTGGCCGCCCACGGTGGTCAGGACCGATTCGACCGGCGCCATGGCCATCAGTCGCGCCTCCATGCTCCGCGATTGCTCGTCAGTCTGGCTGAGCGATGCGCCCGGCGGCAGGGTGAGGGCGAGGTCGACGCTACCCTGGTCGACCGTGGGCAGGAACGCCTGCTTGAGGAATGTGGCGCCGTAGGCGCTGGCGGCCAGGAGCGCCACGCCCAAGACCAGGGTGACGAGCCGGTGGCGTAATGTCCAGCGCAGCGCACCCAGGTACAATCGCTCGAGCCAGCCCAGGCTGGCGTGCGCCGCGCCGGACTCCACATCGTGTTCCGATATCCTCGCCTTCTGCCGCTTGAAGAGATACGCGGAGAGCATAGGCGCGAAGGTCAGCGCCTCGACCAGCGAAATGAGGACCGCTATGCTGACCACCAGGCCGAACGAGTTCAGAAACTGGCCGATCAATCCGCCCACGAACGCGACGGGCAGGAAGACGGAGACGATGGTCAGCGACATGGCGACGACCGGCAGGGCGACTTCGGCAGTACCGTCTCTGGACGCTTCCTCGGGGGTCTTACCCATCTCCATGTGGCGGAAGATGTTCTCGCGCACCACGATGGCGTCATCGATGATCAGGCCCACCGAGAGGGTCAGCGCCAGCAGCGAGACGAAGTTGATGGTCATGCCGCGCGCGGACATGACCGCAAAAGTGCCCAGTAGGATGATGGGCAGGCCCGCGACCGTCACCAATGTATTGCGCATGTTGCGGAAGAACACGAGCACGACCAGGGATGCAGCCAGCGCGCCGATCAGGAGCTCCCGCATGGCGTCGTTGAAGGTCTCGCGCACGAAGATGGACTGATCCTGGACCACGACCAGGTTGAGATCCGGCCGATCCTCGCGGAACGCTGCCAGCGCCTCCTTCACGCGCTCGGCCACCTGGACCGTGTTCGTCCCCGATTGCTTGCGAACGGAGACGATCACCGCCTCCTGCCCGTCCAGCCGGCTGTAGGTGTCCTGTTCCTTCCAGCCATCCTGCACCGTGGCGATGTCGCCCACGCGGACCGCGCCGAGTGCGGTGGCGACCTGTAGGTTGGCCACGTCTTCGACCGTCTTGAAGTTGCCTGGCGTACGCAACAGGAGGTTCTGGCCGGATTGTTCGATGCTGCCGCCCGGGATGCTGTAGCTTTCCGCGACGATGGTTCCGATAACCTGTTGCGGTGCAACGCGCCGCGCCTTCAGCGCGTCTGCGTCCAGGAAGACCTGGACCTCACGCTCCCGGCCGCCGGTCACGGTCGCATCTGCGACGCCGTCGATGCGCTGCAGCCGCGGCAGAATCTCCTCCGCTACGGTCAGGCGAACGTTCGTGTCCGCACTTGCGGCCGCGCCGGCCTGTCCTACCGAGATGCGCATGATCGGCAGGGAGGATGGGTCGTATGCCATGACGCTCGGCTCGAGCACACCGTCGGGCAGCTCGCTGCGGACGTTGGCGATCTTCTCGCGCACTTCCTGCAGCGCAAGCTTCTCATCCTTGTCGAGATTGAAGCTCACAATCACGACTGAGTAGCCCTCGTACGACCGGGACTGCACCTGCTCCACGCCGGGAGCGGTGACCATGGCCTCCTCGACCGGCTTCGTCACCTGGTTTTCGACCTCACTTGGCCCCGCGCCCGGGTAGACGGTGATCACCGCCATGGTCGGGAAGGAGACGTCGGGAAAGAAGTCGAGCGGCATGCCCGTGTAGGCCATTACGCCGAGCACGATCAGCGCCAGCATGATCATGCTGATGAAGACCGGCTGTTTGATTGAGATCTCCCAGGGTTTCATGGGATCATTGCTCCATCAGCGTGACAGTGGCGAACATGCCGGGCTTGAGGTCGGCCGCATCGTCGCCGACCGGCC
>CAZMIS010000560.1:0-2676 GCA_964566325.1 uncultured Anaerolineales bacterium | reverse complement strand
CGCCGGCGCTGAACACGCCGGCGCAGTTCGCGCTGGTGGAGCGCTTCCTGGCGGGGTGAGCGCCGCGTCAGCGGCCGGCGCCTCGCGGTGTTTCGGGAGACAGCACGCGCAGCAGGTCCGTGTGGAAGCTGGCGACGTCGATCGGCTTGGTCCAGTACTCGATCGCGCCGGCCTCGCGGGCGATGTCGACATCGTCCTGCAGGTCGCTGGCCGACAGCGCCACCACGGCGAGGGCGGCCGTGTCCGGATCGGCGCGCAGCGCCGCCAGCACCGCCGTTCCATGCATGTCGGGCAGCTGCATGTCGAGCAGCACGAGGTCCGGCAGCAGGCGGCGGGCCAGTTCGATGCCGCCGTGGCCGTCTTCCGCGTGCACGAAGCGGATCTGCGGCCAGCGAGTCAGCAATTGTTCGACGAGCAGCACGTTGACCGGGTTGTCCTCGATGTAGAGCACCACCGCGGGCGGCAGGTCGGCCCCGTTGGCGCCGGGCAGCGCAGCGGCCGGCGCTGCGGGCGTGGCCGAAGGATTCGGCAACGCACCCGGCGGCGCGGCGACCAGGGTGACGAACACCCGCGTGCCGCGCCCGGGCTCGCTGTCGATGCGCAGCAGGCCGTTCATGCGCTCCACCAGCTGCCGCGTCAGCACCAGCCCGATGCCGGATCCCTCGATCTCGCCGCGCTCACGCCCCAGCCGGTTGAACGGCTCGTACAGGTGCTCGAGCTGCTCGGGTGTCATGCCGATGCCGCTGTCCTGCAGCTCGAGCGTGATGCGGCCGTCCGACAGGCCGGCGTGGATGTCGACGCTACCGCCGATGCGGTTGTACTTGATGGCGTTGGACAGCAGGTTGATCAGCACCTGGCGCAGCCGGATCGGGTCGGCCTGCACGAACAGCCGGCGACCCTCGCGGTCATGCACGTGCAGCACGACGCCGCGGCTGCGCGCCTGCGTCTCGCAGATGGCGATGGCCTCGTCTAGCGTGTCGAACAGCGCTACACGCGTGGCCTCCACGCGCACGCTGCCCGATTCGAAGCTGGCCAGATCCATCACGTCGGCAATGAGCTGCAGCAGGTGCCAGCCCGCGGCCCGGATGCGCTCGACGCGCCGCTGCTGCACCGGCGCCAGCGGCTCGTGCTCGTCGGACTGCATCAGCTGCGAGAAGCCGAGCACCGCGTTCAGCGGCGTGCGCATCTCGTGGCTCATGCGCGCGACGAATTCCGACTTTGCTCGGCTCGCACCCTCGGCGCGCAGCAGCGCCTGCCGGGCCGCCTCGGCCTGGCGAGCCGCGCTGACGTCGCGCAGCACGACGGTCAGCAGCATCGAGTCGCCGGTTCCGGAGCGTGAGATCGAGGCCTCGATCGGAAACACCTCGCCGTCGCTGCGCAAGCCGGCCAGCCCGTGCATGCGGCCCATGCGCCGGCTCGTGCTGCCGCTGCGGCCGAAGCTGTCGACGTGCAGGCGGTGGGCCATTTGCTGCTCGGGCGGGATGAAGTGGTCCAGCGGCCGGCCCAGGGCCTCTTCGGCGCTCGTGCGGAACATATCGCAAGCCATGCGGTTGAACAGGCACACACGCTGGGACTGGTCGACGCTGATGATGGCGTCGCTCGCCCAGTGCAGCAGCGACTGCAGGCGCATGGCCTGCTCGCGGTGCCGTTCGGCGTCGAGCCGCTTCTCCGTGATGTCCTCGGCCATGCCGGCCACGGCCAGCGGCCGGCCATCCGGCTCGCGCAGCATCGCAGTGCGTTCGCGCAGCCAGCGCACCTCGCCGTCGGCACGCACGATGCGGTACTCGATGTCGCCAGCGCTGCCGCTGCCGAGCATGCGCCAGCGCGCCTGCACCGAGGGCAGGTCATCGGCGTGCACCCAGGGCAGCCAGGGCGGCTGTACGCCCAGCAGTTCAGGCCGCGTGCGGCCGAAGGTCCGTTCTGCCGCCGGGTTGACGTAGAGCGCCTGGCGACCCAGTGGGTCGGTCATCCAGGCGACGTCGTCGATGGCCTCGATCAGCCCCTGGCAGCGCTGCTCGGATCGGGCACTGCGGCGCAGCGAGACGATCACGGCGATGTGCACGAACAGTCCGGACAAGGCGATGAACAAGGCCGCCAGCAGCGCCGGCGACGGCAAGGGGTCCGGGCTCAACACCGCCAGCAGCGCGACGCCGCCGTACAGGCCGACGGCCGCGACGACGACATAGACCAGCGTCCAGGGCGCAGCGCGGCGTCCCGCCGAAGCGAAGGCGTGGTCAACCATGGGAGCGGAAGTGTGTGGGGGTGTGGCCGGTCCATCGCTTGATCGCACGCCGCAGGCTTCGTGCATCGGCGAAACCGGAGGCTTCGGCCACGAGACCCAGCGTCAGCTCCCCGCCATGAAGGAGATCGAGTGCACGTCGCATGCGCTCCTGGTCGAGCAGGGCCGCGTACGACAGGCCCGAGTCGAGCAGGCGCCGCCGCAGCGTCCGCTCGCTCAGGTTGATCGATGCCGCAATGGCCGCCATCGTCGGTGGAGACCGCAGATCGACGCGCAAGGCAAGCACGATCGCAGCCTCCAGCTCGGACGGGGCGCCCACGCCCGAGCGCTGCAGCTCCAGAGCGTGCCGGCACATCGCCGCCACCGACGGGTCGGCCGTGGTGATCGGGTGGTCGATCAGGTCGAACACGACGCGGTTCATCCGGCAGCCGAACCTG
>CAZMIS010000559.1:0-2685 GCA_964566325.1 uncultured Anaerolineales bacterium | reverse complement strand
ACGTCTCGCACGGCAACAGCAGCAAGCAGTACCGCCGGCAGATCGAGGTGGCGCAGGACGTGGCGGCGCAGATCGCTGCTGGCGAGCGCCGCATCACGGGCGTCATGATCGAGAGCCACCTCGAAGAAGGCAGGCAGGACCTGCAGCCTGGCGTGGCGCTGCAGCCCGGCGTGTCGATCACCGATGCCTGCATCGGCTTCGCGCAGACGGTGCCGGTGCTGCAGGGCCTGGCGCAGGCGGTGCAGGCGCGGCGCAACACCGCCTGACGCGGCCTCCGGCGGCGGCTTACGCGATCTCGGCCCACCTTGTGTGCGCCGGGGGCGCGTGCTACGGTGCGGCGCGAGCGGCCCATGAGCAAGATCTACCTGTCGTCCACCTTCGAGGACCTGAAGGCCTACCGAGAGGCGGTGTACCACGTACTAAGGCAGCTGCGGCACGACGTTGTTTCGATGGAGGACTACGTCGCGTCGCCGCAGCGCCCGCTGGACAAGTGCCTCACCGACGTCGCGGCCTGTCAGGCCTACGTGGGCCTGTTCGCATGGCGGCGCGGCTTCATCCCGCCGGGCCAGGAGCAGGCGATCACCGAACTCGAACTCCGCGAAGCCGAGCGCCACGAGATGCCGCGTCTGGTGTTTCTGCTCGCCGACGACGCCCCTTGGCCGGCCGGGCAGAGCGATTCCGACCTCGGCGCGATCCGGGCCCTTCGCGAGGCGCTGCGCATGCGCTACATGGTGCAGTTCTTCCACAACCCCGACGAGCTCGCGCGGCAGGTCGCGACCTCGGTGGCGAACCTGTTGCATGGCGCGGCAGACGCCGCGGCGGAGCCGACGGCCGAGGACATCGGCCTGTACCGCAACTGTGTCGGTCGTTTCGCCTCCGAGCTGGAGCGCGACATCCGCTTCTACGCGCTGGCCGCGGCCGTCCTGATCGGCGCCGCCGCGGTGGCGCTCGGCGTGGCACTGGCGGCGATGCAGGACACGCCGCAGCTGCTGCTGGGCGCTGGCGCGCTGGTGTTCGCTTCCACCAGCCCCTTTCCGGTGGTGACGATGCGAGCCACGCGCAAGAAGAAGGCCCTGCTCGACGGGTATGTCGACGAGTTGCGCAAGGACAAGCCGCCGCGCGCAGCCGTGCACGCAGTGCGCCGCTTCATCGAGAGTCAGCTCGTGCAGGTGGGCGCTGCATGAGTGCGCCGTGCCGCTCTCAGACGCTCATCCCGCAGCGCGCAGCGCGCAGGGGCGTTCCATGAGTGCCGTGCGCGATCCCTCGGTCGACGAGATCACCGCGCGGCTGCGCGAGGAGGACGCGCGGCTGCGCCGCCGCACCCTCTGGTTCACGCTGCTGCCTGTGGTGGTGGGGCTGGCGGTGCTCGGCACCGCCTGGTGGGGTGTGCGCGAGGCCGGCCGAGAGCAGGCGGCGCTCGACCTCCGCATCCGGGAGCAGCAGGGCGCGATCGACGACCTCAAGGTCCAGCGTGCCGCGCTCGACCGCGAGATCGGCACGCGCAAGGACATGCTCGAACACTATGCCGCCAGGCTGCCGGTGCGCGATCGCGAGGAGGTGGCGCAGTTGCAGCAGGGCTTGGAGCAGGCGCAGAAGGGCGATGCCGCGAGCGCGATCCGCGCCTACGACAGCGCGATCGCGAGCGACGACCGTAACCCCTTGCCCTACCGGATGCGCGGAAACGTGCTCTACGCGCAAGGGGCATACGAGCAGGCCGGCGACAGCTTGCGCCGTGCGCTCGAGCGCGATCCGCGCGATGCGCAGGCGCGCTACACGCTGGGGCTGTCGCTGTGGGCGCTGGAGCGCCGCGACGAGGCGGTTGCCGAGATCCAGCGCGCCTTCGAGAACCCCGAGGTCAAGTCGCGTGCGCTGCAGGATCCGGCGTTCCAGCCGATCCGCGGCACGCTCGACGCCCGTGCCGGCCAGGAAAGCGGTCGCAGCGCCGAGGAGAAGCAGTTCATCGACGCGGGCCTGCAGGCGGCCCGTCGCGGCGATTTCTCCGTCGCCGTCGCCAGCTATGACCGGGCGCTGGCCATCAACCCGGACAACCCGCGCATCCTGAACTGGAAGGGCTACGCGCTGTTCCGCTCGCAGGCCTTCGCCGATGCGATCGGCAGCTTCGAGCGCGCTGCCGCCCTCGCTCCAGAGGTGGCCGAGATCCACTACAACCTGGCATTGGCGCTGTGGAAGACCGGTCGCCGCGACGACGCGGTGAAGGCGCTGGGACGCGCGTACGAAGCCGACCCGTCCTTCAGGGCGGTTGCCGTGCGCGACCCGCAATCGCGCGAACTGCGCGCGGCCGCTAAGCCCGCTTCTTGACGCCGACGGTGTAGCTGCCCGTGGCGGCCGGATGCTTGTGCCGCACCGTCAGCCAGTACTCGCCCGGCTGCAGCTTGCGCACGATGCGCGCGTTCAGGCCCTGGCCGCGGTCGTCGTCCCAGCTCAGTACCGCGCCGGGGTCGCCCGGGCCGTGCAGCGTGAGCACGGTGTCGGTCTGGCCTTCAGTGGTCATGATGCAGGTGGCCGCCGTGGCCACGACGAAGTGGTAATTGTCGACCTCGCCGGCCGCGGCCAGGTCGGCCACGACACGCGGGCCTCCGATAGCCAGCTCGGTCTGCGCCGGTGCGTGCTTCGGGTACTGGCGCTTCATGAACTCGATGTCCGTCGCCGAGAACTCGGTGTTCC
>CAZMIS010000558.1:0-2690 GCA_964566325.1 uncultured Anaerolineales bacterium | reverse complement strand
GTCCGGGCTAGAGAGCCACGCCCTGCTCTCCAGCGGGGCCTACGCGACCCTCCGGGAGGGCGCCACGCTGCGCGGGGAGAAACAGGACGCCTATTGGCGCAAGGTCCGCGAGGGACTGCGCCCGGCAGAGCCCGGGCACCCGTTCGTGTGGGACAAGTTCCAGGCCCTGCTGCAGGGCGCCGGCCTCTACGCGCGCAACCTGGGCGACGGGCGCATGCGCCTGGGGCCGATGACCGACCGGGAGCTGGACAGGCGCAGGCCGGCGGAGGTGCGCAACGGCGGCACCGTGCGCGGCGACACCCTCGAGCCCGAGGAGGGCGGCCTGTTCGACGTGGCCCTGGTCGGCCCGAACCGGTGGGGCTTCGTCCCGCTGGATGGCCCGCTCCCCAACCCCGCCTTCGAGCCGCAGATCGCCAAGCTGCTGGGGTTGACCGGTAAGGAGCTGCGCGCCATACTGGCCGGCGAGATGGAGATGCCGGAGCGGAGGAAGATATGATGACACAGGCTGGCATGTTGAAGGCGGCCGGCCTGCGCGCGTCGCTGGCCCAGCGCCTGGGGCGCGCGGTATGGGAGACGGGCCGCGGGCTATCACACGGGCTTCCGCGCGCCATCGATAACTGGCAACTCTGGGCGCCGCTACCAGTTAAGGCGCGGTTCGGGACACTCGCCGAACGGATACACCGTGGGCTAGTGCGTCCCGCCAGTGAAAAATTGACCGAACGGCTGGGTCCGATCGGTAAGCAACTGAGGCAGACCGGGACCCAAATGAACAACGATGCCGTGCGACGATTTCACGGTGCCCGCATCGGGGAACTGGACGTACGCGAATATCTTAGAAACCTCCCCGGTCCAATGGCCATTCTCAGGGGTCGCGGCCAACGCGCCCTGCGTTCGGCAGGGGATCTATTCCGGCGTGAGAAGCCGCATGAATACTGGTGAACGCTAGAGGAAGATATGATGACACACACCGACATGCTGAAGGCGGCCTCCGTGGCGCCACCCAACCATGACGCGCATCGCCGACTGGCCAAACTGCCGGGCGGTTTCGGGGCCCTCGCGGGCATGCCCGTGGATGCCATCCGCGCGCTGGTGGAGGGCGGGCGCGGCGCCTACGAATGGGAGCGGCCCGGCCTGTTGTCGCGGAGCGGCGTGCAGGGACTGTTTGGCCGGGGCCAGCACGGCCTGCACCGATTACCCGGCTCGTTCACGGGCGGGTGGCGCGCCCCGGGTCACGGGCTGCGGGCGAAGGCCCACGCGGATCGTTTGCAGAGCACGCTGCGGGGCCTGTCCAGGCCCCACGGCGGTAGCCGCGACGCGCTGGAGACCCTGGTCGCGGCGCTGCTGGCGGCGACCCTGGCCTCGCCTGGAGGCCGCGCGACCAGCATCGGCGCCGGCTTGGGCGCGGGCGCGGGCGCCCTGATGGGCCGCCTGTCGCGGGCGGGCTCGCGGCCCGGCGGCGAGTGGGTCCAGTATCCGATGGCCGCCATCGGCGGGCTGACGGGCGGGCTCGTCGGCCACTGGGCACAGGGCGGACGTCGCGACCGCAAGGAGCGGCGCGAGGACCGCGACGAGTGATCCCATGCCCGACGACCCACAGGACGATCGCGGGGACCGTAAGAAAAAGGTACCCCTTCTCCAGCGAGCGGTCTCCGCGGCCCCGTGGATAGCGGGCGGTGGCCTCGGCGCCGCCCTGCTGGGGCGCATGATCTTCCTGCCGCGCGGCCGCAGGGCCATCGAGGAATTCGCGGCCCTGCGCGGGCCCGATTCGCCGGCCGGGCGCTACGGGCGCAAGATACTCGGCATCCCGGTGGGGCACTCGTCCCCGGACGACGCGCACGCGTCGCTGCGCGCGTACGCCGAGCTCGGGGCCAAGGCCACCCGGGCCAAATTCATGGGCGCGGACATGGTGGATGTCATGCGGCTGTTCCGCAGCATCCCGGGCCTGCCGTCGCAGTGGAAGTGGCACGAGGGATCCGGGGACCACTATCGCGTGTTCCAGTCGGGGCCGCTGGCGGGGTATCTCCAGTACATGCAGGAGGTGGCCGACAAGCCCGGCACCACGATGATGGCGCCGTGGGCCCGGCACGGCGCGCTGGGCGACATGCGCCGCCGCGCGAACCGGCTGGTGGAGCAGGCCTCTGGCGTGCGCGGCTACCTGCCGGAGTCGGGCGTGGCGATGCCCACCGCCAAGATCCCGGATGACGTGCAGCTGGCCGTGCTGGACCGGCTGCACGAATCCTACGGCGGCCGCCGCCTGCCGGGGCCGCTGAACATGCTGCTCAAGTACGTGGGCGGGCCCGTGTCGGACATCACGCTCCCCGTGCTGCCGGGCCGCGATTCGTCCCGTTTCCGCCGGCTGCAGTACTCGTCGGCCTGGGGCCCGGCCTCGTCCACGTATCACTATGGCCGCCTGCTGGTGGACCCGCTGACGAAGATACAGGACGCCCTCATGTACGGTGGCCTCGGTGTCGGCGGCCTGGGCCTGGGCCTCATGGGCGCCGGGCGGCTGCGGTCCGGTCTTGCGAAACGGCGCCGCCGGAGGGATGATGGGGGCCCTGATGGTCAGGACAACGAGATGGAGAAAGAATCTATGATGACACACACTGACATGCTGAAATGCGCGCTATCCCTCCCGGCCATGGCGCTGGGCGGGGCCGCCGGCCTCGCCCCGCTGGTCGGCGGGGTGACCG
>CAZMIS010000557.1:0-2690 GCA_964566325.1 uncultured Anaerolineales bacterium | reverse complement strand
CAGCACCAGCATCACATCCACAAACGGGGTAATGTTAATGTCGTTGAAGCCACCGGCCGGGTTGCGCGGGGCTAGAGCGGGCTGCACAGCCGCCGCGTCGCCTCGACCGAGGGACCCTCGGCCACCACGACCAGCCGGTCGCCGGCCTGCAGCACCGTGTTGCCGTGCGGGACGAGCACGTTCGGGCCGCGGCGCACGCTGGCAATCACCGAATCGCCCGGCCAGCCGGCCTCCCGGATGCGCTTGCCGATGCAAGGCGCGCCTGGCTGGACCGTGATCTCCACGACGTTCACGCCGCCGCCCGTCGAGACCTCCAGCCGGCTCGCTTCGGCGCGGTGGCGCAGCGACGCGCGCCGCGACAGAGCGATTTCGTAGGCCCGCACGAGGTCCACGCGGCGGAGCAGCCCCAACAGGCGCCGGGGATCATCGCGCGCGACAACCGGCAGCCGTCCCACGTCACGTGAGCTCATGCGCCGCAGCGCAACGCCGATGCTCTCGTCCGGATGGGTCACCAGGAGATCGCGCGTGCAGGCTTCCCCGACGGTCAACGGAGGTGCCTCGCCCGCCCGAACGCGCTCCAGGTCCTGGATCGTCATGATGCCGGCCAGGTTCCCGTCAGAATCCACGACGGGCAGGCCGTGGTGCCGCGTCTGGGCGAACCGGTCGGATGCAGCGCCGAGCGAGTCGCTGGCGGCCAGCACGCAGTCGCTCGGCTCCATCACCTCGCCCACGGTGATGCCCTCCAACACCTCGACATCGCGCCCGCGTTCCAGCCGGACCCCTTTGCGCGCCAGGCCCAGGGTGTAGACGGAATCGCGGCGGATGCGCTGGGCCAGCAGCAGCGCGATCACCACGGCAAACATCAACGGCAGGATGATGTGATAGTCGTGGGTCATCTCGAACAGCAGCAGGATGGCCGTCAGCGGCGCGTGGACGGAGGCGGCCAGCACTGCAGCCATGCCCACCATGGCGTACGCGGGCGGCGCAATGTCGAGGCCGGGGAAGAGCCTTTGCGCGGCGACGCCGTAGGCTGCGCCCAACGTGGCCCCGAGAAAGAGCGAGGGGGCAAAGACGCCTCCGGGGAAGCCTCCGCCGATGCTGGCTGCGGTCATCGTGAGCTTGACCGCCAGCAGGCCCAGCAGGAGCAGGATGGACATCTGCGGGCCGTTGAAGATGGCCTCGATCGTCTCGTAGCCGACCCCAAATATCTGCGGCAGCCAGATCCCCGCAATGCCCACGGCCAGGCCGGCGCCCGCGGGCTTCAGCCACGGGGGGACACGCCAGCGGTGGAACAGGTCCTTGGCAAGGTAGAGCGCGCTGACGTAGACCGCGGCGGTCACGCCGGCCAGCAGGCCCAGGCCCATGTAGAGCGGCAGCTCGGCCGCGGAGTTGAAGCGGTAGGCGGGGACGCGAAAGGCCGGCTGCGCACCGGACACCGATTGGGTGAAGACCGCCGAGATCACCGCAGCCAACACCACCACCCCGAGTCCGCCCCCCGCGCTCAGCTCGCCCAACACGATCTCCAACGCGAAGAAGACGCCGGCGATCGGCGCATTGAACGCGGCGGCAATCCCTGCGGCCACCCCTGCCGCGACCAGTATGCGGATCCATTCGTCGGAGAAGCGGAGTTTCTGACCCGCAAACGAGCCGAGATTGGCCCCGATCTGGACCGACGGGTCCTCCGGGCCGACCGATGCACCACCGCCGATGGAGAGCGCCGCAGCCACTGTCTTGACGGGTGACATGCGATAGGCCAGGCGTCCGCCGCCCAGCGCCACGGCCTCCATCACGCCGGCAACCCCGTGATAGCGCTCCTCGCCCACGAAGCGGTGCCAGAGCAACCCCACCAGCAGGCCCGCCAGCGCGGGCACCAATGCGATGGTCCACGGCCCCGCGCGGCCCAGGACATCGCTCAAGGCGCCGAAGGCAGCCGCGTGCGTCCACCCGATCATCTGCTTGAAGAGCCAGATGCCGCCGCCCGTGGCCAGGCCGACGATCACTGCCACAGTGCCCAGCAGCACCATGCCTGAAGGTTGCAGGCGCGCAAGCCTGCGCCCGATCCTGGCTGTGATTTTTCGCGGGGGCCGCTTCATACCGGTGTTCATCGTCATATCCGTGCGCTCGGTTTTCTGCCTACTATACCCCTTGCCGCTCTATTCGCGAAGTGCGATCGATTCGATCTTACTAGCACAAGATTTCTATTTATTGTACAATCCCGCTATAATACCAGAACACTCGTTCGTGGATCGGTGTCATGTCGTCGCAACGCCGCCGAAAACTGGATGCCGTGGTCGCCCGGCTGCAGATGGATTACGGGCCCAGGGCAATTCGCCGCGCGGGACCGGACGAACATGCGGAGGTCGTGGGCAGGATTCCGACCACCTTCGCGGAGTTGGACCGCGCGCTCGGCGGCGGGCTGCCCCAGGGCCGGATCACCGAGATCGGCGGGCCTGCCACCTCCGGCAAGCTGACGCTGGCGGCCAAGGCCATCTCGGCCGCGCATCGCGCGGATGGCGACGCGCTGGCCGCATGGGTCGATCTGAGCCGCACGTGCGATCCCGACTACCTGGACCGGTGCGGGATCGCGCTCGATCGGTTGCTCGTGGTCCGGCCGGCATCGCTGGCCGATGCGCTGGCAGTGACGCTGCACCTGGTGGGGAGCAGCGCGCTGGCCGTGCTGGTCTTCGATC
>CAZMIS010000556.1:0-2695 GCA_964566325.1 uncultured Anaerolineales bacterium | reverse complement strand
ACTCGGGCGGCGCGAGCCGCTCCCATAGCGCCTTGATCTTCTCCTCGGTCTCCTTCGGCCCGGCCAGTCCGAGCCGCCGCGTGACGCGGCCGACGTGCGTGTCGACCGGGAACGCGGCCTTGCCGAAACAGAAGAGCATCACGATCGACGCGGTCTTGTGGCCAATCCCGTCGAAGGACGTCAGCCACTGCATCGCGTCTGCCACGGGAAGATCGGCCAGGAAATCGATGTCAAACGCGCCGCGCTCTTCCTTGATCCGGCGCAGCGCAGCCTGGATGCGCGGCGCCTTGCGCTGGGCCAGGCCGCCGCAGCGGATCGCATCGGCCAGGTCCTCGACGGGCGCATCGAGCACTGCCTGCCAGTCGGCATAACGCGCCCTGAGCGCCTCGAACGCGCGGCCAGAGTTCAGGTCGCTCGTGTTCTGGCTGAGAAACGTCAGCACCAACTCGTCCATCGGGGTGTAATACGGCCGCCAGGTCGGCTCACCGTACGCGGCCAACAGGCGGCGGTGAATCGACTCCGCCCAGCGGCGCATCTCGTTCTCATCGGCCATGCGTGCTGCTCCAGCCTACAGATGTTCGACCGTCACCCGCTTGTGACGCTCGCGGAGCTTGACGATCAGCTCCTCCAGGTAGATCTCGCGCATGGGCACGCCCCTGACGACATCCGCAAGTTGTTGCGGGTTGATCGCATCGCCCACGATGAAATGAATCTGGTCCGCGTAAAGGAGCGCGCGCACGAGACGGGTCGCGGCGTCCTGGTCGGGCGGGAGATCGTGCACAGTCTCCACGTCACGCAGGCGGTCGACCGCGGCGCTCAGCGTGAGAATCCCCTCGGTCACGAGATCGACCCCCTCGAGCTCGCCCGTCGGCGGCAGCTTGCGTCCCGGACGAGGTCCTGACGGAGCGCCCTGTGGCGGGCCGGGTCGGGCCCCCTGCGTTCGCAGCTGCACCCGCAGCGGCTTGCCGAGCACCCGCGCGGCCATCTGGGCAGTCGTGCCACCGCAGATGACTTTCACGCCGCCCGAGGACATCAGCTTCTCCACCGCGACGGGGTCCAGGGAGGGGTCCGATGGCGGACCGGTGAGCACCGTGGCCTTCCGGTACGGGCGCACCCACATGGCCACCGCGGTCGCGTCGTCGCCCAGCTTGCCGTTCGACAGCTTGAGGCAGGTTCGGCTCAGGGCGCCGACCAGCTGGTGGGTGTCCCCGCGCGTCTCAGCCCAGCGCTGCGCCGCAATGCTGATGTTCTTCCAGCCCCAGCCCATGCGATAGAGCCCGCCCACACCCGCGTGGACGTAGCCGTCGCTGACCATGACCAGGTAGTCGTCGGGCTCGAGCACGAAGTGCGCCTCCCGAATCGTGCGGCCCGCAATGACGCGCTCGCGTGCCGGGGTGGCGAGTACGGCGCCCTGGCGCACATGGATGAGCGGCGGGCTGTCGTATTCGGCCAGGTACGCCTCGCGGCCCCTGTGAATGCGCAGCACCGCGAACGTCGCGTACGCAAGATGGCGCACCTGGCATTCAGGCAGTGTCTCGATGAGCGTCTCCACGACCTGGTCGATGCTCGCGCCCTTCTCCAGCATGCCGGACGCGATCTCCGCGGTGAGCGTGGCAAGGATGTTGGCCTTCACGCCGCTGCCGAGGCCATCGGACAGGACGACGATCAGGTCCTCGCTCGTCGGCGTGACCTTGACCCAGTCGCCGCAGAGCTCCTCCCCGGTCTTGCACAGGCTGTGATACGCGATCTCAACGATCTGGCTCAAGACTGCGCTCCCTGCACCAGTGCAGGCATGATCTCGTCCTCGAAGAACTGCCGGCTCTGGCGCGGATCCAAGCCGCGGTAGACCCTTTCCCCGACACGAACGGATGCGCCCATGGAACATTGATCCATACAAAAGGCTCCCGTCAACTCCACATGGGCCGAGAGATTACGCTCTCGTATCAGTTGTTCGAAAGTGTCGGCCATCTGCTCCGAGCCTCGCACGTAGCATGAGCTGCCGATACAGACAGTGACAGTTAACATGATCTCCTCGCGGGCCGAGACCCGTCCGTGTGCTATGAGCCGGCCTCTTCGGGTGTGGGGCGGCTCAACTTGCGCTGGGTGATGTAATGCGAGAGGGTGGCCAGCTCCGCGGCCAGATCCTCGTTCTTGACCAGGATCTCCGGCCCGACCTGCAATTTGCACGGCGCGAAATTCCAGATGACCTGCACGCCCCCCGCGACCAGGGCATCCGCCACAGCCTGGGCCGCTGCCTCGGGCACGGCGATGATCCCGATGCGCACCTGCAGGCGCTGCACCAGGTCCGTGAGCTTCCCGACCGGAAACACCCGGCGGCCGTCGGGCAGACGCACCTGCCGGGCGGGGTCGCTGTCGAACAGCGCTACGATGTGCAGACCATACCGCTCGAAGCCGCCGTAAGAGGCCAGCGCCCGGCCCAGGTTGCCCATCCCGACCAGGACCGCCTCCTTGTCATTCATCAGGCCCAGAAACTCCTCGATGCAACCCGCCAGCAGCTGGGCATCGTAGCCCACGCCCGGCCGGCCCTCGTACGCGAGATAGGAAAGATCCTTGCGCACCTGGCCATCCGGCACGCCGGCTGCATCGCCGAGTTCCCTGGATGATGCGCTGCGCTGGCCCTCGCGCAGTGCCTGAAGCAGCCGCCGATAGTAGATCGGCAGCCGCCGCAGCGCGT
>CAZMIS010000555.1:0-2701 GCA_964566325.1 uncultured Anaerolineales bacterium | reverse complement strand
CAGCAAACAATATCGGCAAAAAATACATTATTCGCCATAATCAAGAGGCCTATTTGACGTTGCGTGATCAAATTGCCGAAACAAGTAAAACGCTGGCCAAAAAAATCATTAGGCCGAAGGTGTCGCCAAAAAAGGCAGAAGAAACTTTTTGGGCATTAAAAGGTCTTTCTTTTGAAATCAAACAGGGGGAAAGAGTGGGCATAATCGGCCGCAACGGTGCTGGAAAATCAACTTTGCTTAAAATTTTAAGCCGTATTACAGAGCCAACCACTGGTGAAATAAGAATGGAGGGGAGAGTCGCGAGCTTGCTTGAAGTAGGCACCGGTTTTCACCCCGAACTTACCGGACGTGAAAATGTTTACTTAAACGGTGCTATTTTAGGAATGAGTAAAAAAGAGATTGCGCGCAAATTTGATGAAATTGTACAATTTGCCGAAGTGGAAAGATTCCTTGATACACCAGTTAAACGCTACTCTTCCGGAATGTATGTCCGCCTTGCTTTTGCCGTTGCCGCCCACCTCGAACCGAAAATATTGATAGTCGACGAAGTACTGGCGGTAGGCGATACGCAGTTTCAAAAAAAGTGTTTGGGCAAAATGGACGAAGTGGCACGCGGAGGACGAACGGTGCTTTTTGTGAGCCATAATATGAGTGCTATCAGTGGTTTATGTGAAAAGTGTATTTTACTTGATGGCGGGAAAATAGTAAGCCAAGGAGAAACTAGTGTTGTTATAAAAAAATACTTAAAAACCCAACAAGTATCCTCTGATGGCAAGGTGGATTTGCGACCCCAGAGAATGCGCAAAAGTTCCTTGGAAGACAGTAAATTTAAATTTACTGATATTAGTATTTTAAACTCGAAGCAAAAAATATCTTCCCACGTTTTTATGAACGAACCCTTTACTCTTGTGATTAAGGGTGAGGCAAGCGAAGATATTGAAGAGAGTACGATTGGCTATAACATTAATTCTTCCCTCGGTTTTCCTCTTTTTAATTCCTTTTCTCCGGAAAAAAGAGTAAAAAAAGGATCTGTTAAATACGAGATTGATTTTAGCCCTAATATTTTAGCACCAGGGATATATGCCATTGGTCTTGGTGCAAACGGGGAGGGTATTGTTGATTGGATACCAGAGGCAATAAATTTAACTGTTGACAATGTTACTAGCGCCGGCAAAAGTAATCATGCCCAATACGACGGAGTTGTTATCTACCCTTATAAATGGCAAATTAAATGATAAATATATTTAAAAATCATAGCTTAATAAAACTAAAATCGCCAAACATAAAAATTACACCCAACAACTGGCACGAGGATTTTATTGTGCACCTTGCAAGTATTTTGAAGCCAAAAGTTTACGTTGAACTTGGGCTTTACCAATGCAAATTATTCAACAGGATCGAACCCTACGCCAAGAAACTGGTTGGGGTAGATACATCTGCAGAGGCTGGTCGCTACATGAAAAAATCAAACAAAATGAAGTTTATAAATTCGACAACAACTGATTATGTCAAAGAACTTAAGAGCCGACCGATAAAGATTGATATGCTTTTTATTGATGCGGACCATAGCCAAAAATCAGTAATACAGGATTTCAACAACTTTTTCCCCTATGTTGTTGACCACGGACTCATTCTTTTGCATGACGGCTACCCGGAAAACAAAAAAATGACCGACCACGGCTATTGTGGTGATGGCTACAAAGCAATTGAGCGATTGTCGAAAAATACAAGTAGTTTTGAAATGTGTACAATACCAATGAGACCAGGGCTGACTATATGCCGTAAGAGAAAACAGCAAATCAAGTGGAAATAAAAAAATATAAAATAATTTGTATTTGCCAGATTTACAATGAGCTTGAGAAGGGTAATCTCAGGCGTTTCTTTAAATACATTAAACCATTAGTAGATGAAATAATTATTTATGACGACGGTAGCACAGATGGCAGCTATGAATACTGCCAGAAACACGCTAACACAGTTATACGTAACGCAATAAATAATTTTACAAACGAGGTTAGGCACAGGGCGAAGCTTCTGGAAAAAGCTAAAAAAAGAGGTGCCGACTTTGTTTTGTGGCTAGATGCCGATGAGGTCATTACTTCAAACGCACAACAATTACAAAAAGCGTGCGATTATTGTAAAAAAAATATGCTTGACGGCCTTGTCTTTCATGAGATTAATTTGTGGCGTAGCAATTCTTGGCAACGGCTTGATAGTTTGTACAATGACGGCTGGTTTACTAGGCTGTGGCGCATTAAGACAAATACCCGCTTCAACAAAACTAAAAAAGGGCTTCATCAGTCGCTTGTTCCTGATTCTATTAAAAAAATAATTCGCTATAAGTCTATTTCAGTAATTCATTTTGGCTTTGTCAACGATCTCAATATTGCGTATAAATATTTTACCTACAAAAAACACGGGCAACGTGGTTATATAATGCTCGACCGACTTATAAGCGAGGAAAAACTCGTTGTTAAACCTGTCTCTCCCAAGTTGTTCCCTGGGAGATTATACAAAAAAGATCCCACGCCAACACGGAAGCCATTTATTGAATCCGTTACCGCAGTTCAAAAGTATCGATCAATCGTCGAGAGACCAAAATATTCCATAGCTTGTTTGGTGTATAAAAGCACACAATGGTTACAGTTTGTGTACAACCAAGTCTTAAAGTACACAGACCTAAAAGATAAGGAATTTTACT
>CAZMIS010000554.1:0-2714 GCA_964566325.1 uncultured Anaerolineales bacterium | reverse complement strand
TTATAGCCGTTGCCTGCAGTAATGGTCATTCTGAACGGGATGACGTGGTCATTAGGCGTCTCCGGGTCCACGATGAAGCGAAACGGGTGCTGTACTCCAGTAATCGCCCCCTCTGCATCATAGACCAGTCCATTGTCATCCCAGCTGAACGAGCCGACCGCGCCGTAATCCACCGTATCGATGAGCATGGTGACGTATGGATCTGGCTGATAAGCGCCGTCGGCCCACGCCTCCAACTTGACCGACACTGGGTCTGCTTTGCCCCAGTGGTTGCGGATCACGATCGCCAAGTCAACCGTCTCGCCCGCATCCACGATGCCGTCGCTATCGTTGCCCGCCGCCTGTGCGGTCGTGTCGAAGAGCCAATGCTCCAGGTAGGACAGCTCTGGCTGCGGCGGGACCGTGAGGCTGGCGAGTGCGTTCGCCACGCCGCCACCCGCGTTGGCTGCGATCTGGCCCATGATGAAGCGGGAGGAATAGACATCCTTGTCTGCCCATCGGGTGCGCGCTAACGCGGCGATGCCCGCAACAACGGGTGTAGCCATTGAGGTGCCATCCCACGCAGCATATTGCCCGAGTGGGAGGGTACTCCAGACGTCTACACCTGGCGCCATCAACTCGTACTCGTGCGAGTCGCGGGGTGTGCAGTCGGAGTTTGAGAAGCTGGCGAGGATTCCTCCAACCGTGGATGCCATGACCCCCAACACCCAGTTGTATGCTGCGGGGTACATGTCGCGACTGCCAACGCATGGTAGATTCACCATTCTATCGTTCCCCGCCGCTGCCACCAAAACCGCCTGGCCAAAGGCTACCGCCAGCGCATCCTCCTCCAACGTCGACCGCACGTACCCGCCAAAGGACATATTGATGACGTCCGCGCCCTTCTCCACCGCGTAGTAGATCGCCTCCGCGATGTCGGACGTGGACAAGACCCCCGAATACTGCGCGGCCTTGATGGCCATAATCTGCGTGTTGTACGCGACGCCGACGCCGCCGATGCCGTTGCCGGCCTGCGCTGCGATGATGCCCGCAACGTGCGTGCCGTGGCCGTGGTCGTCCTGTGGGTCGCCGGTGTGTTGGTTGCTGACTGTCGTCGCGCCGTGGATGTCATCCACGTAGCCGTTGCCGTCGTCGTCCACGCCGGGCGCGCCGCTGAACTCGGCCGGGTTGACCCACATGTTGGCGGCCAGGTCGGGATGGTTGTAGTCTACGCCCGTATCGATCACCGCGACGATGATGTCGCGATTGCCGCCGGGCGGCAGCCCCTGGCTCGCCAGCCAGTCCCACGCCTGCGGCACGTTGGTCGCGGCGAGGTGCCACTGTTGGGCGTAGAGGGGATCGTTGAAGGGTTCCGATTGAAGATTGAAGATTGAAGATTGAAGATAGGAGGGGCGCTGCGACGTGGAATCTTCAATCTGTGATCTTGAATCTGCAATTGCCGCGGTCCCCACCGGCTTCCTCAGGTAATCAGGTTCGGCCCAGGCGATGCCGGGGGTGGCGCTGAGCTCATCCACGGCTGCGAGGAGGTCCGCCGGCGCGGTGCGGAACCGGGCGCGGTACCAGCGCGTGAGGTCGGGCATAGGCGTGCTCGCGCCATCCGGCGCCATGACCATCGCCCCCACCTCTGGGCGTTGTGCGCCGGGAAAGACCGGACTGAGCGTCGTGATGTCCAGCGCGGCCAGGGCTTCGTTCACGCCTGCATCTGCAGCGAAGGCCTCTGCGCTAAGCGCGCCCCTTGGCGCCCTGACTGCCACACTCGCATCGAGCTTGATCAGTACGTGGTCCCGTTCGTATTCGCAGCCGCCGGTCGGACAGGGATACTCGCGGTTGCGCTTCTCGTCGAAGGGCGAGTAGGCGTGCGCAGGGATGCCCTCGCTCGGATCGTTGCGCTGCGGGCCGTAGCGATTGGGCGCGATGTTGCCGGTGGAGGCCGCGACCTGCGCCGGCCACTTGCCCAGACGCAGCGCCTCGGCACGCGCGGACGGGAGTGCGGGCGTCTCGGGGGCGATCGTGGCGTCGCCCGTCAGCTCGGGCGGCACGAGGGAGCCGCTATCCGCCGCCGTGCCGGTTGCGGGCGGCGAACCTTCGGCGGGCAGTTGTGCGCCTGCATTCATCGGCGCGAGGAGTTGGGAGAGGATGAGTACGGAGGACACGAGCAGGACGAGCGTGCGCGGGCAGCGACGAGACAGCATGGCTTCACCTCGATTGGGATATGCGATTGGCGGATTTCCGAGTCTGTGCAAAGCGGAACAACAGGGATTGTAGTAAACGCGGGGAGAATTGTCAAAACCTCGCTGGCGCGGTGAAGGCATTGGCGAGGCGGTGTCTTCCCGTGTGGGTGGCGAGATGATCGCCTCTTCGGCGCCGGGCACTTGCGATCCATCGGATCGTTGGAGTGCCCGGCGCCCGAGATTCAAGCGCCTACCTTGCCGCGCGGCATATCGACGCGCCTCAGCGTGAGGATTGGGTGTATACTGCGGCGCAGGAGGTGACCATGCCCGAGTACCCTGAGATCGCGGCGCGCGCGGTCGAGATGAACGAGCTGCTATCCGGCAAGACGATCGCCGGCATCGAGGTGCTGCAGCCGAAATGCCTCAACGTGCCGCCCGACGACTTCGTGCAGTCGCTGACCGGTGCGACGCTGTGCGCCACGGTGCAGCGCGGCAAGTGGCTGGCCACGGATACCTCGCAGGGGTGGCTCCTGTTCAACATGG
>CAZMIS010000553.1:0-2714 GCA_964566325.1 uncultured Anaerolineales bacterium | reverse complement strand
ACGCCGACGAGATCGATGCCCCGGTGTTCCGCGTACTCGGTGATCTTGTCGCCCTGATTCTCGGTCGAGTACTGCTGATGCTCCGTGGACATCCTGACGTACCGTGCGGCCCTGGGTCGCGCGAGTGCAGCCTGATCCGGAGGCGATTCTTCGAATTGCGACATGGGGGTCGACTGGTGTGTTTGGTTTGCGGCAGCGCCGATGGTTCGCGGTACTGCTGTGGGCTACTTGGTAGCGGTCGACAGCACACGCGCATCGATGCGGGAAAGTTACCAGCGCCGTCCTCTTCTGCCGATCACGTCCTCTCTTTGCAACCTGTTGCGTCCGCCTCTCATTTCGTGTCGACGAACGAAAGCTCCACGAGCCACGAGTCCATCTTTGCAACGCCGTCGTCGGTGGCCAGCGTCAGCCGGTACATGCCCGACACCATCGGGGGCGCCTCTGCCGACGCGTTCTTCTTTGCAATCTTCCTGGCGCGCTGTTCACGGTTGCGCTGCCGCTGCAATTCACGGTTCCGTTCGGCGTACTCGGGGTTCGCCTCGCGATATCGTCGCCAGTAGTCGGGGTGGCGTTCCAGCCACGCCTGCTGCGCCCGAGTCTGGTTGTCGGCGTAGTCAGGATCGGTATCGCGTCTCGCGCGTTGCCACAGCTTCCGGCGCTCGCGCTGACATGCGGCTTCCGAGCAATAGGCCTGGTCCGGCACCTGCGCCAAGACGCGGAAGTTCCTGCCGCAGGCTACGCATCGTCGAGCAGCCATGATTTCCCCTTGTAGGTTTCATACAAGGGGTCCGCGCCGCAACGGCCGCCATTCGGGCGACGACTTCAGCCGCCCGCTCCGACCATCCGGCGTAGCCTGCGCTCGACAGCGAGCCTGCTCAAGGCTCGATGGCGATCAGTGCCATCGTCAATGCTCCGCGCAGCACAACATCCTGGCCCGAGTGCTCTGCAGTTCTCACCTGGTTTCGTATCGGGCGCCCGGTGTCGGTCCGTCGAATGGCTCGATCTCTTCCTTCTTCAGGTACCGCGTCTGCTGACCGGCAACGGTCAGGTTCTCGAACTGAACGTAGACCATGCTTCCTTCGGTCCTGATCACCATCCCCACGATTGGTCCGCCCGAAATTCCTCCGGGTGGCGAACTCCACTTGAATCGGTCGCCCGCCTTCATGTTGGCCCGGAACTCGGCCACCCGAGCCGGCCACATCGCTGCGGCACGCTGCGCCTCCGCGTCCCTGGCCCGAGCAACGCGAAGTCGCTCCTGCTCGTTGGCCGCGTCGCGTTCCCGTTGAGCAGCAGCGGCTTGGTCGCGCGCCTGCGCTTGGGCCAGCTCATCGCGCACTCGCATGGCCAGGCTCTCGGTCGAGAGGTACTCGGCCCGTGTCGTCATGGTCAGGAACTGCAGCGTCTTTCTTCCCATCGCATCCTCACCCGCCTTCGTGGCTACGCCGAGGTATTGCAGATCCACCGCCCAGATCGGATCGGTGCCCCGCTGGCAGAGTGCTCTCAGGGGCAGCTGGGAACCGCCTGCGGCCTGCAGCTTCGGATAGGTGATCTCGCCACCTGCACGCGTGCAGTGCTCGGCGGCTGGAACCAAGACAAGCAGCAGCCCTCGCGGGACTCGTTGAGCGGAGACCGGTTCTCCGGACATGCCGGGTACCCACACCCGACCGGTGAGTTCGAATTCGAATCGCTTGTTGTCCAGTCCACGTGCGAACTCCTGGATCGAACCACCGGCAGGAATGCTCGGGTTCGTGGAGCACGCGGCCACGATGGCTGCACCGAGCAAGCAGAAGATCCGTGCGAAGCGGATCGGTTTCATGGCTCCCTCCTTATTCGGTTGATCTTGAAATTGTGACTTAAACACGGCTGACGTAAACGCGACATGTCGGGAGACTGATCTGGATGGGTTCCGCACCAGCCGGTCAGTCGAGAAGAAGAATCAGTGCTCGCGCGGTCCTGGCAGCCAACGTGGTCGCACTCAGACGCGAAAAGGGCTGGTCACAGGAGGCTCTTGCTTTCGAGTGCGGCTTGCACCGGACATTCGTCGCGCACGTCGAGCGACAGGCCAGGAACATCGCCCTGGACAATCTGGAGAAGCTCGCGCTGGCGCTCGGCGTCGAGCCGTTCGAGCTCCTGAAGCCTTGACGCTGCTGTTGGCTGAAGTCAGTCCCACATTGAATTCATGCCGCCGTCCCACGCGTCCAAGGCGCCTCCGCAATCGCCAAAGACGTTGCCGTTCATGTCGAGATCGCCGAGCATCGGCGTGCCGTCCAGGTTCGCGGAGGGCTGGTCATCGGATTCCAGCCAGTCGTCGTCGTCTTGGGCATGAAGCATCCGGCGACTCCAGCCGGGTTCGTCGTCCTGGGCATGGTCAGCGGCCTGCGCCGCGACAGCCAGCAGCCCATGCGCCGTCGCATCCGTCCGCGACGGGGCGGTGGCCACCAGGATCATGACTGCGACGACGAGCGCGATCTTCATGATGCCGTCGAGAAAGAGCAGAACATCGTTCATGTCAGAAAGAGTTAAAGATAACGTGGTTTTTATTGTGCATAAAGGAGAGCCTCTTGTCCATGCAAGAGGCTTCTGTTCGACGTGGCCGACCCTTGGGCTCGAAGACCGCCGACCCCGTTCTGGCTGCTGCCTTCGGTGACGCCGTTCGTGCCGCCAGAACGCGGCGCGGCATTGCTCAAGAGACCTTGGCGCTCCAGGCCAGGATC
>CAZMIS010000552.1:0-2721 GCA_964566325.1 uncultured Anaerolineales bacterium | reverse complement strand
CTCAGGCGTCATGAAGTCGAGCACCGGCCGGCCGCGAAGCTCCTCCATCGGGTAGCCCATCAGGCGGCACATGTTGTCGCTGATGTGGACGAAACGGCGCTGCACATCCATCTCCCAGAAGCTGTCGCCGCTGGCATTCACCATCGACAGCAGCCGGGCCTCGGTGATGGGCCGGTGTTCGCGATCACCAACGCTCTCGCCAGCGGCGGGAGCCGCGGGAACGTGCACATCCGCTGCGGGCTCGCCGCCTGTGATTTCCACTGGAGCGCGCTCACTCGCGGATGCCCCAGTGGTTCCTTTCGTCTCGTGCGCGTCGGCCCGGGCAACGGCCTTCTCGCGGGGGTCAGCGCTCGGGGACGAGCCGGCACGTTTGCCGGCAGAAAGACTGCGCAGTCGTGCAGCAGCCGAATGGAGAGCCTGGCGCGCCGCTTCGATGTCGGCGGCGGGCACGCCGCCTGCCTGCCGAGGCGATCGGAGTGTCGCGAGAAGGCTCTTGAAGGCAGGCTCGAATCCGGGCGCGACTTCCTCGAGACCTTCCCACTGAGCCAGCAGTTCGCGCGCACGAATGAACGATTCGTACTGCTCCGGGCTCATTCCGGTGAAAGGCGGCTCACGAGAGGACGTCTGCAGGTACAACTGCATCGCGAAGAAGTGCGCCTGCTGCAGCAGGTCGCGGAAGTTCCGCTCGCGGTTTTGCTCTGTGCTGGATGCCATCGAACCCTCGTCGCCGGGGGATTCTGAACGGCCCTGCAAAGGTGAGCAATCACGCCGCGGCCGGCACTGAGATCTTTGTAGGTTCTCTGTGGCGATGCAAAGTCCGGGTGTGACTCGGCAGCGACTTGTCCAAAGGTTCCGAGAAAGTGGTGCCTTCTGCCTCGCAGAAGTGGTGCAAAGACCCTGCCCTAAGGCGCCACCATTGTTGCTCAGGCACACAAGATCAGAGAACGAGCTAGCGATGCGCGTGCCACAGAGCAGCATGCATCCGCGCCCGAGTTGGTGCGACTGGCCTACGCACGCGACAGACTTGCTGCATCCGCATGAGCGGTCTGCGGCAGCCGGCCTAGAGCAGTAGTCGGCAGTCTGATCTCGGCCAAGAGCGAGCGGTGACGACCATTGCGGAATGCTGCCGTTGCATTGACTGAAGCGCCTGATGCGTCCCGAGCGAGGCTGCGCCTCTACTCGAGCCGGAACCCCGCGTGGCACGCCACACACGTTTGGTTCACTCGCGCCAGCGCACCCAATGCGGCCTTCCAGTCCCCGGTGACCGAAGCGTCCTTGGCGGCGACGGCGAACTGGCTGGCACTTCGATGCATGGCAGAGCCCGCGTCCTGCATGGCCTTGGGCATATGGTTCGCCACCTCGTGGGCGCCATGCGCTTCCAGCGAAGACATGCCGAGGCGCTTCTCGGCGATCTCGGCCGCCTCGTCGTAGTCGGACCGCGATAGTGCCGACTCGATCTCTCCCAGCGCCTTCAGATGGTCGCGCATGTTGGCCAACGTATGCGTGCGCAGCGGCTCCGGAAACCTGACCGGATGCCGAGCATCCGCAGACCGGGACGCCATGTGCTCCTGATGGGCAGCGTGGTCATGAGCCTGCGGAAGCGCGATGGTGGGCAGACCCGCGACAAACAACGTGCAGAGACGCATGAATATGATCTTCATGGATGCGATGTTGCGATGCTCGAAGACCTTCGACATATGATTTAAGTCATATCACAGTGCGCTTCGAATCAAGATGCCCGAGCCATACGTCCCTGCCAGCGTGCGCGACCTGGCGGCCCGTCGCCGCGTCGAAGCGGGGGGATCGATCTTCCGCGTCGGCACGCCGGCAAGGCACGTGTACTTCCTTGTCAGTGGCCGTGTCGCCCTGAACCGCTTCGGCCCCTCCGGTGAAGAGGTGGCCATCCATGTCGCGGGGCCCGGCGAGTTCTTTGCCGAGGCGTCCCTGCATGCCGAGCGCTACCACTGCACCGCGGTTGCCCTGGACGACAGCGACGTGGCGGCGATCGCTTCGGCCGACCTGCGAGCCCGCATTCAATCGGACCCGCAGTTCGCGATGGTGTGGCTGGAGTCGGTGGCGAGCCAGTTGCGTCAGGTCCGGGCGCGGGTGGAACGGCTGTCGATCAAAAGCGCCGCGGAACGCGTCCGGCACCTGCTGCTCACCGAGGGGCGCGGCAAGACGCCGACGTACACGTTAAGAGGCACGGCACGCGAACTCGCGGGCCAGCTTGGCCTGACGCACGAGGCGCTCTACCGGGTGCTCGCGGCGATGCAGAAGGAAGGCACCATCGCGCGAACCCGCCGCGAGATCGTTCTCCTTCGCTGAGCCCGGGTGGTCGACCTGTCACGCGGCAGTGCGGGTGCGGGTGCGCAGAGGGTTGGGCGCCATGTGGCACGCCACATCATGACGACCCTAAAACGCTCACACGTCGATGTTCGCCGCCCGCAGCGCATTCGTCTCGATGAAGTCGCGCCGCGGTTCCACCTCGTCGCCCATGAGCATGGTGAACACGCGGTCGGCCTCGATGGCGTCGTCGATCTGCACGCGCAGCAGGCGGCGCACGGTGGGGTCCATGGTGGTTTCCCACAGCTGCTCGGGGTTCATTTCGCCCAGGCCTTTGTAGCGCTGGCGGCTGGTGATGCGTTCGGCCTCGCCGATCAGCCAGCGCATGGCCTGGCGGAAGTCGCTGACCTTTTCTTCCTTCTGGCGCTCGCCTTCGCC
>CAZMIS010000551.1:0-2730 GCA_964566325.1 uncultured Anaerolineales bacterium | reverse complement strand
CTACTGGCCGATCTTCTACCTGTGGGTGGCCGGGATGGTGCTGACCCTCGCAGGCGCCCTGCCCGGGCGTGCCGAGGGGCTCCGCGGGCTGCGGACGACGCTCCGCGAGATCGATGTCTGGGAGGCCGGGGCCTTGGCGGCGCTGGTCCTGTTCGCGCTGGTCCTGCGCGCCTGGCGGGTCGACACGATTCCCTGGACGCTGAGCGGCGACGAGGGCAATTTCGGCCGCTGGGCGCGCGAGGCCCTCGACGGGCGCATGATCAACATGTTCAGCACCGGCCACCTGTCGATGCCGTCGCTCTATGCCTTCTTCCAGGCCGCCTGGCTGAGGCTGGCGGGCGACAACGTGTTCGGCCTGCGGCTGCCATGGGCGATCGTGGGGACGTTGAGCGTGCTGGGCGCCTACATGCTCGTGCGCCGCCTGTTCGGCCAGGGCCTGGCGCTGCTCGTGGCAGTGCTCCTGGCGGGCTATCACTATCACATCCATTACAGCCGGCTCGGCCTGAACAACATCGCCGATCCCTTCTTCGTGAGTTGGGCGCTGTACTTCATGGCGGTGGGTTGGCAGGGTGGGAGAAGGTGGCCGTGGGCGCTGAGCGGGCTCCTGGGAGGGCTGGCGTTCTTCTTTTACACCGGCGGCCGCCAGGTAGCGGTCATCTTGCTCGGGATCATCGTCTGGGCTGCGTTGACGGAGCCGGGCTTCGCCGCGCGCTCGCGCGCGGGGCTTGCCGCCATGCTGCTCGGTTTCGTCGTCGCGGCGGGGCCGATGCTGCTCTTTGCGTTTCAGCATCCCGACGACTTCAACGCCCGGATCAACCAGGTCGGCATCATCCAGTCGGGCTGGCTGGAGCGCGAGGCAGAGCTGCTCGGACGCAGCCAGGCCGCCGTCGTGGCCGAGCAGTTCCGCAAGGTGCTCTTTGCCTTCAACGTGTTTCACGACCGGACCGACTTCTACAAGCCAGGCCGGCCGCTGCTCGATTTCGGGGCCTCGATGCTCTTCCTGCTGGGAGGGGTCCTGACCGTGGCGCGCCTCGTGGATCGTCGACCTGGCTCAACCGGCGGGGAGCCCGGTCCGGCGCGGCCGGCTGTCGTCGATCTGCCTGCATGGCGCTACGCCGTCTTCGCCATCTGGTTCCTGGTCGTGATCGTCACCGGCGGGGTGCTGACCGAAGGAGCGCCGTCCAGCCAGCGCATACTGAGCAGCAGCGTCCCCGCGATCTTCTTTGTTGCGCTCGCACTGTGGGAGCTGGCGCGCGTCGTGACGGACCTGTTGCGCGTTCCGGTCCAGGGCCGAGCGGTCCTGGCGCTGGCGGTGGCTGCGGTCATCGTCTACGGCAGCGTGCGCTTCTACTTCGGCCCTTATCAGGACAGCTGGACGTACGGCAGCTTCAACGGTGAGGTGTCCACGGCCATCGGACATCACATGCAGAGCCTGGGACCCTCGTGGAAGCAGTACTTCCACGGCGCGCCGCGGATGTGGGCTGAGTTTGGCTCTGCCACCTTCATCTCCAGGAATCCGTACCTGGATGTGGTGGAGCCGCTGAATCGGCCGCCGGCCTACGTCGAACCGGGTTACAATGCGGCATTCATTCTCCTGCCGGAGCGCATGGACGACCTGGCCTTCATCAGGCAGGCATACCCGGACGGGACGCTGGTTGAGGTATACAGGGCGGGTGAGCCGTCGGCTAAGCCCGATGGCCCCCTGCTCTTCACCGCGTATGACGTGGTGATTCGATCTTCAGAATGACCGGCCGCTTGCGCCGGACCTGGAGCATGCGACATGTCAAACGGACAGACTGAACCCACTCGCTCCCCGCGTGCCTGGCACGAGCGGGAAGCGGCACTGCGCTTCAAGGCGTGGCTGCGGACTGACGCCGCCCCTCGCTGGATCATGGCCGGCCTGCTGGTGATCGGTGCTCTCTTGCGCCTGACCAACCTCAACTGGGACGAGTTCACCCACATCCATCCGGATGAGCGCCATCTGACCATGGTGACCTCAGCAATGGACCTGCCGTCGTCCCTGCGCCAGTTCTTCGATAGCTCCCAGTCACCGATGAATCCGTACAACATCGGCTACGACTACTTCGTGTACGGCACGTTGCCCTTGTTCACCGTGCGCATCGTGGCGGAGTTTGCCCAGAAGTTCAACGAATTCGCCTCCATCTGGCAGTCCAGCCCGGGCATCCCGATCATGATGACCGGCTACGATGGCGTGCACCTGGTGGGCCGGTTCATGTCGGGCCTGTTCGATCTCGGCGTGGTCTGGCTCGTGTACGTCATCGGCCGCCGCCTGTACGGCGCGCGCGTGGGGTTGCTCGCCGCCGCGTTCTACGCCTTCGCGGTTCTGGCCCTGCAGCAGTCGCACTTCTACACCGTCGACACGTTCGCCACCTTCTTCGCAGCGCTGACTTTCTACTTCGCGGTGCGCGTGGCCCAGGGCGCGGATCCGGCCCGCCGCAGCGGATGGGCCACCTACGTGGCGCTCGGGGCGAGCCTCGGCGCGTCGCTCGCCTGCCGCATCAACCTCGTGCCAATGGCCGTGATCGCGCTGCTGGCGACGGGCATCCGCGCCTGGGATGAGTATGCCCCCTCCGGCGGCGCGGGCGGTAGGGAACGTCCGCAGGGCTGGACATCGAACATGATCCAGGCTACCCTGTTTCGCCTGACCCTCATGGTGATCGTGGCTGGCGTTGCCTTCAGGGTGCTGCAGCCTTATACCTTCGGCGGCAG
>CAZMIS010000550.1:0-2736 GCA_964566325.1 uncultured Anaerolineales bacterium | reverse complement strand
ACAAGGCAACGGTGGAGGTTCCGGCGTTCCGCGGCGGCGTGCTGCTGCAGATCCTCGTCGAGGCCGGCGAGTCCGCGCTGATCGGTGCGCCGATCGGCGTCATCGGTGCGGAGGGCGAGAAGTTCGACCCCGCGGCCCTGGGTCTCTCCCCCAAGCCGGATGGCAAAACCACAGAGGTCACTGAGCGCGCCGAGGCAGGCGAGGCAGAACGAGACGCCCCTCAGCCGGCCGCTGCGGTCTCCGAGCCGGCCGCGCCTGGGGCGGCGGAGGGCGGCCGCGTGCTGGCGTCGCCGGTTGCGCTGCGCATGGCGGCAGAACTGGGCATCGACCTGCGCCAGGTGCCGGGCAGCGGCCCGATGGGCCGCGTCATCAAGCGCGACATCGAGTCCTACCTCCAGGAACGCGACAAGGCGCCGCAGGTTGCCGCGCCCCCGCCCATGCCGACGCCGTCGTACGAGCCGTCGGGTGCGGACTACACCGTCGAGCCGCTGTCGGGCATCCGCCAGACCATCGGCAAGCGCATGACGGAGAGCAAGCAGACCGCGCCGCACTTCTACGTCACCATGGACATCGACATGGCGGCCGCGATGGCGCTGCGCAGCCAGCTGAACACCGTGCTGCCGGAGACGGACAAGATCTCGGTCAACGACCTGGTCCAGAAGGCCGCGGCCATCGCACTGCGCGAGTTCCCCAAGATCAATGCCTCGTGGTCGGCCGAGGGCATCCGGGTGCACCACCAGGTGAACATCGGCCACGCGGTCGCGCGGGAGAACGGCCTAATGACCGCGGTCGTGCGCGATGTGGACAAGAAGCCGCTGGCCCAGGTGGCGCGCGAGACGCGCGATCTGGCGACCCGCGCGCGTGACGGCAAGATGAAGCCCGACGAGATGGTGGGCGGCACGTTCACCATGAGCAACCTGGGCATGTTCGACGTGGACGAGTTCATCGCCATCATCAACCCGCCCCAGGCCGCGATCCTGGCCGTGGGCGCGGTGCAGAAGATCCCGGTCGTGAACGCCGAGGGGCAGATCGTGGCGGGGCTGCGCATGAAGGCCACCATCTCTGCGGATCACCGCGTGACCGACGGCGCGGAGGCCGCGCGCTTCATGCAGGCGCTGAAAAAGGCGCTCGAAGAGCCGGTGCGGCTGCTGATCTAACAACCGACTCCTGATCCAGGGACTTCCGGCGCCGTGTCAGACAAATCCGACACGGCGCCGGCCGCGAGTCCGATGCGGTCATCAGGCGCGGGCTGATGTTCAGGATCCCTGCGGCATGATAAGCTAACGCCATAAGCTTGAGTGAGCGAGCGCACTGAGCGCCAGACACAAAGCAATTTATCAGAGTCATAGGAGAGAGAGAATGATTAACTTCCTGATCTGGATCGTCGTCGGTGGTTTGTTGGGTTGGATTGCGAGCATGATCATGCGCACCGATGCGCAGCAGGGTCCCCTGTTGAACATCATCGTCGGCATCGTGGGTTCGCTGCTGGCCGGCTGGGTCATCAGCCCGCTGTTGGGCGGCGCAACGATCAACCAGGGCGACTTCAGCCTGTCGGGCCTGCTGATCTCCCTGCTGGGTGCGGTCGTACTGCTGGCCATCGTGAACCTCTTCCGCCGTGGTTCAGTGCGGTAACGAGCAACAGACAATCATTCGAATGAGGCCGCTGCGGCGCCAGCGCCGGGGCGGCCTCCGACCAGACCCAAGCAATCATCAGATCATCATATCCGATATCATCGTTCATTGGGGGGGGTTGAGGAGAGTCTGGGGGACAGAGGGGCTCATGCCTTGAGGGGGGCATGAGCCTCTTTGTATTTAAGCATTTCTGAACCGCAGAGAGCCTGGCGGCCCCGTTCCAGCGTTGCCATCGGCCATGCCGTATGTTATAACGAGTGCAGCAGTTCCGGCACACGTTCATCCCCGACTCGAAGTGGAGACTCATATGGCGGAATCGCGAGGGCACTGGACAACTGCAGCCGAAGCGGTCAAAGCGGTCAGATCGGGCGACATGATCATGGTCGCGAACGCGTGCGGCGAGCCGCGCGGGCTGCTGGAGACGTTGGCCGATCGCGCGGACGAGCTGCGGGGCGTACGAACTGCGGCCATCATGATCCTCGGACAACCCTCCTACCTGCGCCGGGAGATCGCCGATAGCATCCGGCACGTCTCGCTCTTCTGCTCCACCAAAACGCGCGTCGCCGTCAACGAAGGCTGGGCCGATTTCATGCCCTGCTTCTTCAGCCAGGTCCCCTCCCTACTCGGCGTCCATATCCCGGCCGATGTTGCCATGGTCAGCGTGTCACCGCCGGACGAGCATGGTTATTGCAGCCTGGGCGTGTCCGTGGACTACTCCCGCCGCGCAGTTGAGGTGTGCCGCACGGTCATTGCGGAGGTGAACCCGACCATGCCCCACCTGCTCGGCGATTGCCTCGTCCACGTGCGCGATATCGACTACCTGGTGGAGGCAGACCGGCCCATTCCCGAGGTGCCGCCCACCCCACCGACAGACGCGGAGCGCCGGGCGGGCGAATGCGCTGCCGAGCTGATCGGGGACGGTGCGACGGTGCAGCTCGGCATCGGGGCGTTGCCAGAGGTTGTCTGTAATCAGTTGGCCGACCGGCGCGACCTCGGCGTCCACTCGGAGATGATCTCGGACGCGGTCATGGACCTTGTGGAGCGGGGAGTGATCACCGGCGCGCGGAAGACGCGACCGTCGACGAGGCGAACGCCGACAGCGGC
>CAZMIS010000549.1:0-2738 GCA_964566325.1 uncultured Anaerolineales bacterium | reverse complement strand
CGGCAAGAGCGTCGACGAGGAGTTCGGGACCGGTCGCTACCGGACCCAGGTCGCAGGCAGCATCAACGACGCGAAGGTCGGGAAAGGCATTCCCGCATCGCAGCTCGCCCGGGTTCCCCTGCTGCTGTGCGGTGGCGGATCCCGGATGAAGTTCTACGGCGGCATCGGCGAAGCGATCAACGATACGCCCGGCTGGCACGTCAGCGTCGAGGTGATGCGACTTCCGGTGCCACAGGACCTGGTGGACACCGGCTGGCACGCGGATGACTTCGATCGTCTGTCCGTCGCATACGGTTTGAGCCTGGCCGGCAACGGGGAGACGACGCTTGGCAAGATCGTCCGTGACATCGACGTGCCGGCCGTGCAGTCCTATTCGCCGCCGAAGCGAGAAGACAACTTCGTCTCGAAGGACCAGATGTAGTTCCGGCGGAAGATGGGCATTGAGGTGACCGGATGACAGACATCGTCGACCGGAAGACCCGGTCGCGCATGATGGCCGCGATAGGGCCTGCCGACACCGTGCCCGAAATGGCCGTCAGGCGCTACCTGCATGCCTGTGGCCTGCGATTCCGTCTGCATGACAAGCGCCTCCCGGGCCGCCCCGACATCGTTCTCGCAGGACCTCGCGTCGCCGTCTTCGTGCACGGCTGCTTCTGGCACAGGCATCCGGGATGCAGGTTCGCGACGACACCTGCCACCAACGGTGAGTTCTGGGCGAAGAAGTTCGAGGCCAACACGCGGCGAGACGCCGCGAAGGCCACTGTTCTCAATGAGCTCGGCTGGACCCCGCTCGTGATATGGGAATGCGAAGCACGCGACGCGAGCGAGATCGACAGGCTGTTCTGGCGGATTCGTGCCGAATGAGAGGGCCCGTTGTCGGTGCTGGCCTTGGGATCGCGGAACGGGAACCGGCTGTACTCGACGCTTCTTGGCTCGGCTGCCGTGCCTTGTGGCTGATGGGATTCGCTGCCTACAATCTTGCAATGGCAACCCTAGAAGTCGGTCTCGCTGTCGGACAGCGCGTCAAGTTCACTGCTCCCTTGAACGACGATGAACGCGACGAGCGATTCACCGTACTGGAGCTGCGTGGCGAGCGCGTGCTGGTCGAATTCATCTGCGACATGAATATTCGGCCGACCTTTGCCTACAGTCCCGCGGACCTTGTTCCCGCGGATGAGTAGATCGACGGTTCGGGCAAATCGAACTCGCCGGGCGGATTGGCGTTCATTGGCTGACGACGGCATCAATCAACACGCATGAAAGACATCGAGAGCCTGAAGACGATCGCTGTCCTGGTCGACGCGGAGAATGCGCAGCATTCCAAGCTTGGAGCCATCCTCGACGAACTGCTCAAGCACGGCCACGTCATTGCCAAGAACGCCTACGGCGACTGGACGTCCGAGCGGCTGAAGAACTGGCCAGACGTGCTCGATCGACTGGCGATCCGCCCGCACCACCAGTTCGCCAGGACCTCGGGAAAGAACGCGACGGACATCGCCATGGTCATCGACGCGATGGACATGTTCCACGGCGAGGACTTCGATGCCTTCGCGATCGTCAGCAGCGACAGCGATTTCACTGGCCTTGCATCGCGCCTCAGGCGAGGCGGCAAGTACGTGTTCGGGTTCGGCGAAGAGAAGACCCCCGTGTCGTTCCGCAACGCATGCGACGACTTCATCCTGACGGAGTACCTGGGCGCTGCGGCCGCTACCGGCCCGTCGCCACCATCCGGCGCAGCGGACGAATCACCAGAGGAACGCGACATCATTGCCCTGCTCAAGGCTGCAGCCTCGGAGTTCGCGGAGGGGGAAGGATGGACGCTGACTTCCCACGCCGGAACCACCATCAAGCGCCAACGGCCTGACTTCTCCCCGAAGGTCTTTGGCTGCCGCTCGCTGGGCCAGGTCATCGGCAAATTCGATCGGCACTTCGAGCTGAAGCGTGTCGCGCGAGGCGACGGCATGACCGACCAGTACCGGGAACGTCCGGCATCTTCTGGCCGCGCTCCGAACGGGTCTTGACCGACAGGCACCCTGCCAAACCAACAGAACACGGCGCATCGGGCGCCCTCTTTATTGGCTTGATATGTATGATAACGTCCTTTATAATTCATCATGGAAGATGTGCCTAAGAGCGAAATGCCGTGCGCCGATCAATATCGGAGTGACCGCTTGCCGGCTCATGTGGGAGGCAATAACTGATGGCGATCCTTGCGTCAGGGTCGTTCTGCGAAAGCGACTTCTCCCGACTGGCTCGGGAGGCCGCGCGAGACTTCCACACGCGGCTCGCTCGGCACGAAAGCATCGTCGACCTGACGCGCGACGCTGTCCTGGGTCTGCATCCGGACGTGACGATGACCAGATCGCTGGCCGGCTTCGAGAGGCTCCGTCAGATCGCGCTGTTCATGTCGATCGCCGCTGCGCTGAGCGAACTGCAGCGCATGCATCCTGGCGTTGGCCCCTTCCTAGTGGCGCCCGAACCGGAAGCCGCCCAGGAACTAACCATCGTCTCCCATGAAGTGGGGCTTCTTGGAGCCATCGTGCTTCCTTGCATGAGCGACTCGCTGCCGAGACACGTAGCCGGCGCTGTACGGCGGCTGGTTCGTCATCGCCTGACCCACCGCTACGTCTTCTTCGCGCCGCTCCATGGGCGCGAGACCGCCGGGAACAGGGTCGAGAAGTACGAGAGAGACGACATACAGGTCTGGTCGCTGCATGTCTGAGCATGAACGAATCGTG
>CAZMIS010000548.1:0-2750 GCA_964566325.1 uncultured Anaerolineales bacterium | reverse complement strand
CCACCCTCTCCCGGCCGGAGCAGTCGTTCACCCTGCAAGAGCTGCTGCGCCTGGGTCAGATACTGGCGGCGCGCAACCAGCTCGCCAAAGAAGGCCATGGCATAGTTCCAGTCGCCCCGCGCCAGAGCCTCTCGCCCGGGGGCCAGGGCCTGCTCGGGAGGCGCCCCGCCGCTACCACCTCCGCCCCCGCCCTCTCCCTGCGACAGCATCACCTGCCACTCGCCAAAGGTGGGGCAGTCGGCTAGGGTCCGGGAGCTCCACGCCTGCTCGAACAGGCGCGACAGCCCTTCCCCCCAATCCTGACGCAGCGCCTGGCGCAGCACGTAGAAGCGTGGACAGTCCTGCTGCAGCTCGCTCGACGAGAAAAAGCTCTCGCCATAAGCCATCTGGCGCACGACTTCCTGGCTCCAGACCAGCATCTCGCAGAGCAGCATGGCCCCGGCAAAGCGGTCCGACTCTGCCCCCCACAATGCCTGGCCGGCTGTCTTGTGGGCATAGCCAGAGGTCCCGCTCATCAGATCGCGCGGTCGTACCAGACCCGGTCCGTACACCCCCTCCACGTCGACCAAGGCGATTGCTTCAGCGCCGGCCGGCCGTTCCATCCGTCCCAGAGCAGGAAGAAGCAGGTTGCCCGAGGCTAGGTCACAGTGGGCCACCCCGCGCTGCTCCATGCAGGTCAGAACATGGGCCATAGAGCGGGCCAGGTCGACACATAGGTCCTGCGTCAGCTCTCTCTTGGAGATCATGACCTCCATCCAGGTCGGCCCGTCGACCCAGGGCATGACCACGGCGTAGGTCAGATCCGGATGCTCCTGCAGCAGGGCACCGTGGTGGTGAGGGACGAGCACCAGCCGACTACAAACCTGCAGGCCCGGCAAGCCGGCAAAAGCCTCGAGCTGACGGGCCACAGCCACCAGAGTAGGGGTTCGGAAGCGGGGCTTGAACACCTTGATGGCGCGGTACTCCTGGCCGGCGGCGAGCTGGTACACCGTCGCCGCCCGGCCTTCCTGTCCATAGGGCATGCCGGGCGCAGCAGGGTGCTCCGCGATTCGGTAGGCGACTCCATCGATGACGAGCTGCTGATTGACCACGGGATAGAATGGCATATCGTCCCTTTCCACTGACACGATGAATACTGTCTACTGCTACTGACAAATGGCCCGCCAGGGGCGGAATAGTCATTATCTGCCGGCAGAGCGGCAGGAGATCGCAGCAAAGGTAGCTGTCAAATGGCTGGCCATCGCTCACGCAAGGCAAGCGCCTATTGGTGTAGCTCGTTGCCATTCGGGATAGCAAGCAACCACGAATCGCTGACGTGAGCGATGTCCACCTCCCGCCACCCGTGCGAGAGGAACACGGACCAGTTGGTAATCCGCCTCTTGCGCCCACCCTCGATCAAGTACACGTCCTTGCCCGAGCCTTTCACCAACGCACCGTCGTGAAGCTCCGAAGCAATCACGGCAAGAGGATCTCCCGCCGGGTAGGCGAGCAGCTCGTCCCAGCCGACCTGGATCACCTGCGAATCCTCATACCCCATGGCCTTGAACGTCTCGCTATTCGGAAACCAGTGTCTGACACCATCAACCGTAAGGTAGAGGGGCGTCCCTGGACCCCTTAGCAGCATGGTGACGGAAGTTGCTGACTGCTGCACCAACACTAGGCGAATCGCGTCGGCGACCACGTCTCGTCCCGAGCTGGCATCATCGGAAACGCTCACTCTGCCGCCGGCTGCGAACTCGAACCGGCCAAGCAGGTTCCACCTTCCCCCTTCAGTCTGCTGACTAACCCGAATAACGGTCGTGCCGTTGCGATGCTGAACGCTGTATGGCACGTCCGCCGGGCGGTAGCTCTCGGCCCACCACCAGGCGTACACTTCATAAATCCCCGGAAATGGCACGTGAAAGGTCCAACTCGCGACATCCTGGCCGCTTCCGAGTTGCTTGTTGTAGTAGTGACTGTTGCCATAGTGCTGGCCGCCTGTCAGCACGTAGCGCTCCCATTCATCCTGAGCGGAGCGCGCGTCAAAACTGCCGCTTGTGTCATCGATGGTCTCCTCCCACCTCAAGACACGAGCTGTGGCTGTAGGCAACCTCCTCGTGGGCTGTGTGGATGGTACAGCGGTTCGAGTTGGCTCGGCGATGGCAGTCTGGGTGGCCGCCAGCGCGGCCGCAGCCGTCCCCAACGCCCGGGACGTAGCCACCATGACGATGGCCATCTGGGTGGAATTGGTCGCTGCAGTAGCCTCTCGTCCTGCCGCCTCTGCCGTGGCCGTTCGACTATTCGCTACAGACAGCTCAGTCGCCTCGGCACTGCCTTTGAGGGCACTCAAGGTTGCCGAGGTATCCAGGGCGCCTTTCGTTGCAAGCACCGACAACGTGGACCGGGCGTGCTCTGTGGCCAGCGCGGCCGTTGCCAGAGCGGTGGCTTTCGCCCTGGATGCGCTGTCGATCTGCCTGACTGCGATCCATGCCATCACCAGAACCGAGAGGAGCGATAGCACAGCAAGCACCAGCAGCCTGAGTCTCTGCGACGCAGCGCGGGAAGAGTCCTCTGTCCGCCTAGCATTGGGTGCCGCCTCGGCGCCTGATGTCACCTCGGAACGCTGCGGCTCGTCCTTGCAGAGCCGCTCGACCAACTCGATGCGCTTGCTGCCGGTCCAGAGAGGCGCCATCCACTCCTTCCGTCCGCTGCCCTCGGCCAGCATCAACTCGTCTCGGTCTGGGGTCCATCCAGGACGCGTCGTCCGGGAG
>CAZMIS010000547.1:0-2751 GCA_964566325.1 uncultured Anaerolineales bacterium | reverse complement strand
TGCGGGTCCATTCGATCTTGACCGGCCGGCGCAGGCGCCAGGCCGCCAACGCCAGCACCAGCTGCACCGAGATGTCCTCGCGGCCTCCGAAGGCCCCGCCGATCGGGCCGTAGATGATCCGGACCTGTTCCAGCGGCAGGTCCAGGGCCTCCGCGATCTGGCGTTGATCGTCGTGCGCATTCTGACCCGCGCCATGAACGGTGACTCGCCCCTGTTCGTCGATGTAGCCGAGGCCCGCCTCCGGCTCCATGAAGACGTGCTCCTGGTACGAGGTGACGTAGGTGCGCTCCACCACCACATCGGCCTCGGCCATCGCTGCGCTCGCGTTCCCGCGCCGCAGGCGGATCGTTCGCAGCACATTGTCGGGGTGTTCGGCGTGCAGGACCGGCGCGCCCTGTCGCAGCGCAGCGTCCGGATCGGCCAGTACGGGCAGATCCTCATATTGCACGTCGACCAGCTTCGCCCCGGCAGCCGCCAGCTCCGGCGTGTCGGCGACCACGGCCGCCACCCGATCGCCCACGAAACGCACGGCGTCGTCGCAGAAGACGGGCTGATCCGCAACCATCAGGCCGTACAGGTTGTGCGGCACGTCTCTCGCCGTGAAGACAGCCCGGACTCCCGGCAGGGCCAACGCCCGGCTCGTGTCCAGGCTCACGATCCGGGCATGGGGGCGGCCGGCAAAGACCAGCTTCATGGTTAGCATGCCGTCCACCCGCAGATCCCGCGCAAAGACTGCCGCACCGGTGACCTTCGAGTGCGCGTCCTGACGAACGACCGACTGGCCGACCACGGTCATCACGACCTCCTGTGATACGATGATCCCGACAGGTTCAGGTCTACTTCTCCCCGCGCGAGTACGGAACGGCAAACGCAGCCGGGAACTCAGCGCGGCGCGAGACGCCGACCAGGACGATGATGGTAATGATGTAGGGCAGCATCAGGAGCAGTTCCGACGGGATGGGCATCTTCAGCGTCTGCAGAGACAGCTGCAATGCCATCGCGCCGCCGAAGAGCAATGCGCCCCAGAGTGCGCGCACCGGATCCCAGCGAGCGAAAACGACCACCGCAATCGCGATGAAGCCCCGGCCGGCCGTGATCTGGGTCCAGAAGAGCCCGAGGCTGGCCAACGGGAGGAACGCGCCGCCCAGGCCCGCGAGCGCACCGCCGATGATGAGGCTGATGTAGCGCAACCGGTCCACGCTGAGGCCCCGCGTATCGACCGCGTCCGGCCGCTCGCCGACCGCACGGAGCGCCAGCCCGAAGCGCGTGCGATACAGGACGACCCAGGCCACGGGGACCAGGACCAGGGCCAGGTAAACGAGGATATTGTGCGAGAAGAACATCTCGCCCAGGACGGGGATCCGGCTCAGCCCCGGGATCGGCTGCTCCGGGAACATCTCGATGGTCGGCGGCGTGCTGCGCAGCCCAAAGAAGAGGCGGAAGAGCAGCGTCGACAGCCCGCTGCCCAGAATGGTGATCCCCAGCCCTGCAACCACCTGGTTCACCTTGGCGGTGACGCTCATGAAGCCCATCAGGAGCCCCATGGCCGCCCCTGTGAGCAGCGCGGTCAGCACGCCGAGCCACAGGCTGCCGGTGGCGTAGGCGCCCACAAAGCCCGCCAATGCGCCCATGAGCATGATGCCTTCCAGGCCCAGGTTCAGGATGCCGGCCCGTTCCGTGAAGGTCTCGCCGAGAGCCGCCAGCAGGATCGGTGCGGCCAGCCGCACCGCAGCCGCCAGCAGGCCCACTATGAACGGGAATTTGATCAGCTCGACGTTCATCGGGCGCTCCTCCTGAACTTGAAGATGTAGCCGCGCGCCAGGATCAGCAGGATGATGCAGCCCTGGATGACGTCGACCAGGGCGAACGGGACGCCGGCATTGCGCTCCATCGCGTTGCCGCCCACCACCAGTGCGCCGAACAGGAAGGCCGAGACGACCATGCCCAGCGGATGCAGCTCGCCCAGCAGAGCCACGACGATGCCCAGGGAGCCCATGCCGCGCGCGAATTCCTCGATCAGGCGGAAGTGCAGGCCGAACATCTCGCCCCACCCCGCGATGCCGGCCAGCGCACCGGTGAGCAACGAGACAATCGCGATGGTCGCGGGCACGCTGAGGCCGATCTGGCGGGCCACCCGGCGGCTCGCGCCGACGATCTCCGTGCGCTGTCCCAGGGTGGTGCGCCAGTAGAGGAGCGCCGCGCCCACGAGCAGCAATGCGACCAGGAACGAGACGTTGAGGCGTGTGCCGGCAATGAGGCGCGGCAGCTCGAGCGCGCGGTCGATCAGCGGCGACTGCGGAAAGTTGAAGCCGGCCGGATCCATCATCGGACCATGCACCAGGAAGGCCAACAAGTACACGGCAATGTAGTTGAGCATCGACGTCGTGATGACCTCGTTGGCCTGCGCGTACGCCTTGAGCAGGCCCGCGATCAGGCTCCACACCGCGCCGGCCAGCGCGCCGCCGATCAGCGTCAGAGGCAACAGGATGGCCGGGGGCAGGCTGGAGAAGGTCAATGCGATCCAGATCGACGCGATCCCGCCCAGGATGACCTGCCCCTCGGCGCCGATGTTCCAGATCTGGCAGCGGAACGAGATCGAGACCGAGAGGGCGATCAGGAGCAGTGGGGTAGCCTGCACCAGCGTCTCAGTGAAGCGGTTCAACGAACCGAAGGCGCCCTGCCACAGGCTCTGAAATGCCAGCAGCGGGTTCTGCCCGCTGACCAGGAGCAACAGGGCGCCGATCAGCAGCG
>CAZMIS010000546.1:0-2755 GCA_964566325.1 uncultured Anaerolineales bacterium | reverse complement strand
GATCCCAGCCAACATCGGCCAGGTTGGTGCCCGCCAGCAGTTTCGGCTCGGGGTGGCGGTAGACGCCCTTGCGCTCGTGCACGATGCGGACGAACGGCTCGTCGCCGTAGGCCGCGCGGTATGCCCGCCAGAGCGCTTTGTCGTCCACGCCGGCGCGGACCCAGGCATGTGCGGTGGCCAGGACGCCGCGCACCAGCTCGATCGTCGTGACGGACAGGTGCACGTCCTCGCGGCCCAGGGCCTGGCGCACCTCCGCCTCGTGGCGGTGGCCGGTGGGTGCGAAGGAGCGCACCGCGCCGGCACGCTCCGGGTGATGCGACGCGGCGCTGGCCGTCGCGCCTCCCTCGGAGGAGCCTGCCTTCACGTCCACCACGATCGGCGCGCCGCCGATCAGGAGTCCCGAGCGCACCAGGGGCCACAGTGCGAGGGTCGCGGCCGTCGCATTGCAGCCGACGCCGCTGACGCACGTCGCCGAGCGGATCGCCTCCCGGTTGATCTCCGGCAGCCCATAGACGAAGCGCTCGTTGTATTCCGCAGCGAGGTGGTCTGCCCCAGTGGCGCCACTGGCGGCCCCGTACGTGGCGCTGTACCGGCCGAGGTCGCGCAGGCGAAAGTCCGCGGAGAGGTCGATGATGTATCGCGCCATGCCCCCAAGCTGAGCGATGCGGCGTTGGGCCTCGCCGTGGGGCAAGGCGAGGAAGAGCACGTCACACGGCTGCAACTCGGCGAGGGTGGTGAAGCGGATCGGCTGGCGGCGTGCGAGGCCGGGGCCTCGCCCAGCGGGGCGGAGGTTGGGGTGCAGGCTGTGGACGAACTCACCGGCGTGCGATTCCGACGTAACCTGCGCGATGGCGACGCAGGGGTGGGCGGAGAGGAGGCGCAGCAACTCGCCGCCGCCGTAGCCTGATCCGCCTACGATGGAGGCGCGAACAGTAGCGTTCATGCGCGTCCCTCGGCCACGGCGAGGACGTGCCGCGCGACGCGGGCGGGGATGTCGACGCCGGTGGTGTGGATGCTGTTACGAAATTCCATGGTGTGGTTCACCTCATTGACCAGGTAGCCCCGCTCGGGGTCCTCAAACACGTCGATGGCCAGCACGCCGCCGCCCACCGCACGGGCCGTGGTCAGGCACAGCGCATCGAGGGCCGGCGTGACGGGGCAGTTGCTGGCCTCGCCGCCGCGCGCGGTGTTCGTGATCCAGTGCGATGAGGCCCGATAGATGGCGCAGATGGTCTCGTCGCCGACGACGAAGGCGCGGATGTCACGGCCCGGCTTGGCCACGTATTCCTGTATGTAGAAGATGCTGTGCAGGTACGAGCCGAGGACCTCCTTGTGCTCCAGGATCGCCTCGGCCGCGTCGCGGTCGTTGATGCGTGCCAACAGCCGTCCCCACGAGCCGACGATCGGCTTGAGGACGACGGGATAGCCGAGCTCCTCGATGGCCGCGAGCGCGGACTCGGGGGTGAACGCAACCCGCGTGAGCGGTTGGGGCACGCCAGCATCGGCCAGGGCCGCGGTGGTGAGGAGCTTGTCCCAACAGGTGGCGGCCGTCTCGTAGCGGTTCACGGTAGGGATGCCGGCGGAACGCAGGAGGCGCAGCGCGTAGATCCCACGCGCCGCGCTGAGCGAGCGTTCGAGGACCACGTCGGCCGCCACCGGCGCAGCCCCTGCGCCGGTGGCGGCCGACGGCACTGCGCCACTGGCCGCGATGAACACGAGCTGGTCGTCGTTCACCAGGGTCACGTCTGCGCCGGTCGCCTCCAGGGCCGCCAGCAGCAGTTTTTCTTCCACGCGGATGCGCGAGGCGATGAGGGCGACGCGCGTCATTCTCCCCAGTCCTCCGCTTCCGTGGGCGCCAGAGCGAGCGTTGGCGGCGTGAGTTCGATGAGCTCCAGGTCTGCGCCGCACGCGGGGCAGGGGACGATCTCGCCCTGGAGCGGATCCTGCAGGGTGACTGGTCCTTCACATTCGGGACAGAGTGCTTCGATAATCATGGTGAGAATCTCCTTTGGGTTAGTATGGGGTTAAATAAAGAGCCCCTTCCGCCGTGTGGCCCGGCCAAGCCGGGGGCCCGGTCGAACCGGGCGGGGGAAGGGGCTGCGAACGCGACGTGTGTGCGCGCGAAACTGCCTATCCAGACCTCCGGTCCGGCGAGCCGGTCAACTTCCTGGCGGTGCGCTTTGTCTTGAGCAGCATGTGTTTCTCCTTGGCCCGCTGTCTGGGCGGGTAATATCCGGGCAAACAAAAAGCCCTGCCTGGCTCGTTGGCCTGGCAGGGCTCCTGGGTTCGGGAAGGGTCTAGTCTACCCCAAGCACCAGTGGCCGTCCCTGCAGGCCAGGGAAGGCTTCTTGGACTTGGCGGACTTGGACAGGTTCATCATGGACATGGTTTCCTTATGTTGGGCGGCATTATAACGGGATTGGGCGAGATGTCAAATCGCGAAAGCCACACAGGGCGCCCACACAGGGCCGCCGGGCCAACCTGCGGTTGGCCTTAGCCGCCGCCGATGGCGGAGTAGAATTCGACGGTGTCGGCGGGGGTGGCGACGGCGGTGGTGGGGTCGACGGCGCGGTGGTTGACCGTCGCGATGGCGACCTCGGCGGGGGGGATGCCGAGGTCGCGGAGCAGGTCGAGCAGGCTGATGGGCTGCTGCTGGGCCCGCTCGAACCATGCCCGCTTCTGCGGGTCGTACCAGGTCAAGTGGCCGCCGAGGTGGACGCGCATGGTCAGGTGGCCCAGCAGCAGCCCATCAGCC
>CAZMIS010000545.1:0-2761 GCA_964566325.1 uncultured Anaerolineales bacterium | reverse complement strand
AGGACGGGCACAAGGCCCTATGCTACTCATCAAATGACCATTTGACGAGGTACTAGCCCCGCGCGGCGCGCACCAGCGCGTCGATGTTCTCCGCGGACGTGCCGCCGCTGACGCCGCCGCCCGCGGACAGGATCAGGTTGCGGCCGCCGGTCTTCGCAATGCACCCCTTGGCCGACTGGGTCACCTGGTCCGGCGTCCCCTGGGCCAACACCTGCAGCGGTGGCACGTTCCCCATGAGCGTCTTGCCGGGCAGTCCGGCCTGCACCTCGGCGATGTCCATCTCGTGGCTGAAGTTCCATACCTCGAAGGGCAGATCGGCCATCTTCTTCACCAGGTGTATGCACGGCGTGTCGTTGTGGTAGACGCGCACCAGGCCCGGAAACGCCTCGAAGATGCGCGCCAGGTAGGGCGCGGCCATGCTGTCGAAGAGCTTCGGCGACAGCATGCCGGGGATGTCGTCCAGCAGCAGGATGCCCTCGACGCCGCCCACCGCGTCCGCCTGCGCGCGCAGCCACGCGATGATGCTGTCGGTCAGCACGTCCAGCAGCCGGGCCGTCGCGTCGCGCTCCACCTTCAGCAGCACCATGAGCTCGCTCACGCCCAGCAGCCAACCGGCCACGGCCAGCGGGCCGCGCGCGGCCACCATGTGGATCGAGAGTCCCTCCGCCGCGAGCCGTTCGGCCGCATGCTCGTAGAGCCGCAGCGCCAGGGGCATGAAGCCGTCCTCGTGCGGATCGGCCACGGGCGCGCCCTCCAGGCAGGCCAGCCCGCCGCGCACCGGCGCGATGGACGGTGGCCGGTCGTGGTGCCAGACGATCTTGCCGCCGAAGGCCGACGGCTCGGCTGCCATCCCGTATTCGGCCCAGAAGCCCGGAATCCATGCCACGTCGGGGAAGCGCTTCAGGAGCGCGAGATTCTCGCGCAGCCAGACGTCGGGGAGCAGGAAGTAGTCGAGCATGTCCAGCCCCGCGTAGGGCGGAATCCAGGGGCTGTCGACGATGAGCGCGACCGGCACCTGGTCGGTCGCGTGGCCGGTGGCTGCAGCTTTGAATTGTTGCCAGGGATCCATGCGCTATCACTCTCTTCCGTTGATGTGTGCCGTCGGCGCACGGCAGGGGGTAGTATAGAGGAGGGGTCGCGCGCTGTCAACAAGCCTGGCCGGACAACAGAAATTCGAGATGTACGGGGGAGTGCAGGCATTCTGAGCGGAGGGCGGCGCCTGGGCGCCGCACGGAGTCGAAGAACGCCTGCACGAGCGTCTAGCGCGCGCGGGATCCGGAGTTCCTCGGCGTGGTCTTGGTCCGCACCGGCCCGTTGCCCGTGCGCGTGAAGGGCAGTGACGGTGCTGCGGCTGGCGCAGCCGCGGGCGCGGAATCCGGGCGTTGGTTGTGGCTCTGCCGTGCGCCGGACGAGGGCGGCGTGGCCGCGGCCGGCGCGGGCTTGCGCCGCACCTGTTGGGGCCGGGGGCCGCGGGCGAACTCGACGTCCCGCTGCGGCGCGGGCACGCTGTAGTCGAAATCGGCCACCGTCCTGCGCTCGAGCTTGTAGCCCAGCACACGCTCCACGTCGCGCACGGCAAGGGCATCCTCCGGCGTCACGAACGTGAACGCCTCGCCGGTGTGCTCCGCGCGGCCCGTGCGGCCGATCCGGTGCGTGTACGCGTCGGTGGTGTCGGGCATGTCGTAGTTGATCACATGCGAGATGCCGGCCACGTCGATGCCGCGCGCGGCGATGTCGGTGGCGACCAGGATGCGATACTTGCCGGTGCGGAAGCCGTCCAGTGCGTCCTGACGTCGCGACTGCGACAGGTTGCCCTGCAGCTCGGCGGCCTCGTAGCCCGAACGCACCAGGATCTCCGCCACGCGCTTCGCACGGTGCTTCGTCCGCGTGAACACCAGGATCGAGCCCGGGTTGACCCGGGCGAGCTCCAGCAGCAGCGCGGTCTTCAGGTGCTGGGCGACGGGGTAGAGCGCATGGCTCACGGTCTTCGCCGGCGCGGCGTGGTCCACCTGCACGGTGACCGGATCGCTGAGCACCTCGCCCGCCAGCTTGCGGATGTCGTCGGGCATGGTGGCCGAGAAGAGCAGCGTCTGGCGCTGCGCGGGCAGCGCCCTGACGATCCGGCGCACGTCGGGCAGGAACCCCATGTCGAACATGCGGTCCGCCTCGTCGAGCACGAGCACTTCGACCCCGCGCAGGTCGATGTTGCCCTGCTGCATATGATCCAGGAGCCGGCCCGGGCAGGCAACCACGATCTCGACGCCCCTGGACAGGGTTTGGATCTGCGGGTGGATGCCCACGCCGCCGTAGATCGCCATACTGCGAGAGCGGGTCTGCTTGCCGAGCGCGACGAATGACTGGTGGATCTGCTCCGCCAGCTCGCGCGTCGGCGCGATGATCAGCGCGCGCACGCCGCCCCGCCGGGGCTGCGCATCGAGACGCTGCAGGATCGGGAGCGCAAACGCGGCGGTCTTGCCGGTGCCTGTCTGCGCCAGGCCCATCACGTCACGGCCGCTCTGAATCGGAGGGATCGCCTTGCGTTGAATGGGGGTCGGTTCGATGTAGCCCAACGCGTCGACGCCGGCCGTCAGGCGCGGGGACAGGTCAAATTCTGAGAAAGTCACTAAGAGTCTCCTTGGCTGTCTGTTGAGCCAAGTCGCACTCTCAGCCCATATTTCATAAGTGCATTGAATATAACACAAGTTACATAAATCGGGAAATCGAGGGTGTCGCTCTTCATGGAGAGATTGAGCATCCTGAG
>CAZMIS010000544.1:0-2763 GCA_964566325.1 uncultured Anaerolineales bacterium | reverse complement strand
GAGGTGCCGGCCGGATCCGCGCCGGCACTCACTGCTACCATCAACGACACGCGCTTCCGCCAGACGAACGGAACCGAGCCGGTGCAGGCCATCGCCGCCGCCGAGTACTACATCGACACCCCGCCCTGGCTGGACGGCGCCGTGGCGCATCCCATGGCCGCATCCGATGGCAGCTTCAACAGCACGGCCGAGAACGTGACCGCCACCGTGGACACGTCCGGCCTGGCGCCAGGCCGCCACCTGCTCTTCGTCCGCGGCCAGGACGCGGCAGGCAACTGGGGCGCCTTCAGCGCCGCCTTCCTGGACGTGACACCGTGCACTGCGCCGGACAGCGTGGCGGACCTTGCCATCCGCCGCCTTGACAGCAGCCAGGTGGAGCTGACCTGGTCCGCAGCCGCCGGCGCAGACCGCTACGAGGTGTGGTCGGCGGCCAACGCGCCCCACTTCGCACCCGCACCCGGCGCGGACTGCAGCCAACCCGCCCCCTATAGCTGCACGGTCACGACGGATACGAGCCTGGCCGACGCGTCGCTCGGCAGCACGGCCACGCACACCGTGTACCTGGTGCGCGCGGCCAGCGGCTGCGGCGCGACCTCGGATTTCGGCGCGGGCCGCGCCGGCGAGTTCGAGTACGATCTCCTGCGAGGCGATTGAAGATCGAAGATTGAAGATCGAAGATTGGAGGGGCCACGTGCCGGCCTGGCACGTGGCCCCTCCGCGCGCGACGAAGTTTCGCGTTTGCCGCAAATTGGGTATTTCTTACCATTGACACACCCCCCTGATTTGAGCGATAATAGTACGAGATAAGTTTTTCACCACAACCAAGGAGGAACTCATGCAACGACAATCGCGGAGACGTGTCTCCCGACTGGCAGTGGTCAGCGCGGTCTTAATTCTGGCGCTGTCCGCGGGCGCGGTGCTGGCCCTGACGCTGGGCTACGCGGACGGCACGTGGTCGAACGCAGTCAGCTATGGCGGCGCGGGCGTGCCGGTGTCCTGCCTGACCTACGGTGCTGACAACAGCTCCGCCACCCCGCAGAACCAGACAACGACCGATGAAAACCAGGTCCGCTACGGCCGGCCTGCCGACAACAATCCCGACAACTGCACGCCGTTCTCGAATCAGAGCGGCTTCGGATTCAACGGCAGCGATGGGGTGCCCAACTTCAACCCCGGAGAGCAGTTTCTTCTGGGCGTGTTCACACACTACAACAACGAGATCTACCTCAACAGGGGTGACGCGGCTGACCGGCTGCGCACGGTGGGCCTGGCCGTCGCGTTGAACTTCACCGATCCGGTGCTGAATGAGACGCTGAACTACACGGTCCAGTTGGACGAGACGCCGAATGAAGCGTATCCGTGCGCCTACGGCAACGAGGGCGGACGCGGCTGCAACGACCGCGTGACCTTCCCGACTGCGATCGGCGACGAGACGTTCACCATCGACGGCGTCGAATACACGCTGCAGATCACCGGCTTCGTCGACAACGGCGAGTCGGCCTCCTGCCCGGCCGCGCCTGCAGGCGCGCCGGCCACGCAGTTCATCACCGGAGAGGACTCCCTGAGTCGCGCGTGTCTCTACGCACGCATCGTGCTCAAGGTCGACTTCGGTGATGCGCCTAACGGACCCACGCTGATGGCCGACGACGGTGCGCGGCACACCATCACCGCTGCCGGCCCGTGGCTCGGGAATGCGAAGCCCGACGGCGAAAACGACGGCCAGCCCCATGCTTCCGCTGCAGGCGACGACCTGACTGTCCCGGACGACGAGGACGGCATCGTCCTGGTGGGCCCGGGCATCTGGAGCGTACCGGAGGGCGGCAAGGTCACGGTCCTGGTGAACAAGGGCGCCGCGCCGCGCGCCTGCGTGTACGGCTGGGTGGATTGGGCCGGCGACGGGTTCGGCGGGGGCGACGACTCGACGGCCCAGGGCTTCGTGACCAGCTCGGGCAACCTGGAGTTGACCTTTGCGGACAACCTGCCCGATCCCGGAAGCTACCCCTCCGCTGCCTTCCTGCGCCTGCGCGTGCTGTCCGGCACGGATGCATGCCCGGCCCTCGGAGCCAGCGGCCTGGCCGCTGACGGCGAGGTCGAAGATCATCTGCTCAGCTTCGGCCCCAATGCCGTCAGCCTGGCCGGCTTCGCCGCTGCGCCGGCGTTCGCCTGGCCCGCGGCCGGAGGCCTGTTCACGGCCGTTGGTCTGGCCGGCGCCGGGGTGACGCGAATCATTCGCCGCCGCCCGCGCAAGTAACACTACACGCGCAGTTCGAGCAGACCCGGAGGCCTGTCGGCCTCCGGGTTTTTTCATTAATGCCTCTTGACAAGACGCATGGTATGCAAGATAATCAGACAAGATCCGCATTCATCATACTGAGGAGGAGAGGCCATGAACCCGCATATTCCGCGTCGTGTACCTGTACTGGCTGTGATTTGTGCACTATTAATGATTGTCATGTTCACCGTCCCTGTGCTGGCGGACGAGCCCGACACATCGACCACGCCGCTGTTCGATTCGGGCGACGCGCCGGACTTCCTCAACCCCGGACAGACGGTGGGCCCGCTCCGGGCCAGCCACACGATCGTCTTCGGCGCACCCTTCCTGGGCCTGGTCCCGCCGGATGCCGAGTTTGACGGTCTGCCCAGCTTCGGCGCCAACGGCGACGATTTTACCTTCTTTGACGACGAGGACGGACTGGTCTCTGTGGGGCCGGGCATCTGGGGCGAGGGCGCGGGCACGATCAACGTCGGCGTCAGCGTGGCCGC
>CAZMIS010000543.1:0-2766 GCA_964566325.1 uncultured Anaerolineales bacterium | reverse complement strand
GCCTGTCGCAAGCAGCACGGCAATCAGGACGATGCCCATGCCTGCTGTAAGTGTTCGTTTCATCTTGAATTTCGCTCCTGGGTGAGGGTGTTTCTGCATGTCAAGCCCGAGCACGATGGCCCAGGCAGGCGGTTGTGGCAGGTTTCACGGAAAGAGAGTCCAGTTGGATACTTTACCAGCCGAACTTAGAAAACGGATGAAGACATCTTTGGTTCCGTGTGATCATTTTGTCATAAAGGGGCCCTGTAGGGGCGGGTCTGCGTGTCCGCCCGACCGGGCGGATCGTCGTATCGCCGGTCGCAGGCCGTACAGGCCAGGCCATCGCCGGCGGGCTGAAGGCGCCTTCCACAGGCGCAGGCGTAGCCGATCAAGCGTGCAGGCGAACCGACGACGATGCCATGCGCGGGCACGTCTTGCGTGACCACCGCACCCGCGCCGACCAGGGCAAAGCGCCCGACGGTCACGCCCGGCAGGATCACCGACCGCGCACCGATCGACGCACCGTAACAGATACGCACCGGGCCAACTTCCCAATCAGCGTCGCTCTTGAGGGAGCCGTCCGGATTGATCGCCCGCGGATAGCGGTCGTTCGTCAGCACAACGTGCGGCCCGAGGAACACGCCGTCCTCCAGCGTCACGCCGTGGTAGACCGAGCAGTTATTCTGGATCTTGACGCGATCCCCGATCTGCACTCCGAAATCGACGTAGACGTTCTTCCCCAGGATACACTGCTCCCCGATCCGAACGTCTTCGCGCACCTGGCACTGGTGCCAGATGGCCGTACCATCGCCGATCGCCGCACGGGGCGAAACATCGGCAGTAGGATGGATGCGAATCATCGCTGCTTCTTTCGGCGCTGCACCAGATGCTCGATCAGCATCCAGTAGCGCTCGCTCTCAGTCCGCCAGTTGTGCTGCTCCGTGAACGAGTGAGCACGCGCGGCACGCGCCTGCGCGGCCTCCGGGTCCCGGTAGGTCTCGAGCAGCCTTTGGGCCAGGGCGGACGCATCGTCCGACTCGAAGAAGGCCACCATGCTGTCGTCGAAGTAATCGGCATTGGTGAGGGTGCGTGAACTGATGGCCGGCACACCCAGAGCCACATATTCTAGCAGTTTGGTTGACAATACGCAATCGGTGAACACATCGCGGCGCATGGGCACCACGCCGACATCTGCTGCTGCGATCGCGGCGGGCATCGTCTCCAGCGGCTGGTGACCATGGAAACGGACCACGTCGGCGAGGCCCAGGTCGCTGGCCTGCCGGCGCACCTCAGGCTCGAAATCGCCCGTGCCGTAGAGATGCAGCTCAATGCCCGGGATGTCGCCAGCCACGCGCGCCACGCTCTCCACCAAGAGGTCGATGCCGTATCGCCGGAAAATCCCGCCGTTGTGGACGATGACGAAGCGGCCGTCAGGCGCCCGCCGCGCAGGCGCCCTGGCCGGGTCGAACAGGCGCTCGTCGGGGCAGTTCATGACCTGCGTCATCTTGTCGGGACGGACCCCGCGGCCGGCCATGATGCGGCGATGGCGTTCGTGCAGGATCAACACGCCGTCGGCGTAGGCGCAGGACAGCCGTTCCTGCAGCCTTAGCAGGCGAACAAAGCCGCTGCCGGCGTCGAGACCGAAACGGGAGATGAACAGCTCAGGCGTCAGCTCACGCAAGTCAAGGATCAACGGGACCCCGCGCAGCTTGAGGGGCAAGGTGCAGAATGCCAACGCGTCGGGCGGATTGGGCGTCTGCACCAGGTCATAGGGCTCGCGCCGGTGCCGGCGCCAAAGCTCAGATGCCGCCTTCATGAAGAAGGTGGCATACTCGCGCAGGTATGCGGCGCCGCGGCCGCCCTGGTAATGCGGCACGGGCAGGCGCACCACCCGCACCCCGTTGTAGACTTCCTCCGGCTGCTGGCCGGGCGCGCGCAGGCACAGGATATCGACCGAGTGCCCATGATCGACGAGGGCCTCGGACATCCGCCTCAGGCGAGGCTGGCTGGGATACATCAGATTGGCGACAATACAGATCCGCAACACAACCGTCCCTCAGCGGCCCGCGAGCACGTCGCGATAGATGTCCTCGATGCGCGCCGCGATGGCGTCGAGCGAAAGGGGCATGATGGCCGCGCGTCCCTCCGTACGTCGCCCGAACCGCAGTGCCGAGGTCAGGGCGTCTGCCAACGCCGGCACCTCGCGCGCAACGACGTAGCAGCCGTCCGTGCCCCCGATCACGGTGGCGACGTCCCCCACATCCACCGACACGATCGGCAGACTGCAGGCCATCGCCTCCTTGATCACCATCGGCGAACCTTCCCCGTCCGAGGCCAGGATGAGCACGTCGCAAGCATTCATGTAGAGCGGAATGCGGTCGTGCGGCTCGTTGTGCGCCACCACCAACCGCACGTCCTGGGCGATACCAGGGAATGTGGTCTGCCCGGGCGCCCCTTGGGCCTGTCTCGCCTGAACCTCGGCCACGGCTGCCTCGGCCAGATCGAGCCGTTTTTCCGGCCGGCGCATCCCTACGAAGAGCACAAGCTTCGCCTCCTGCGGCAAGCCCAGCGCGGCCCGGGCATCGGCCGCAGGCATCGGCCTGAATAGCTCGGTGTCGACACCACAGGGCGCCACGTCCACCCCGGGCAGCCCCAGAGCCGCCTCAACGCGGTCCGAGGTCGCGATGGTGCGGTCCATGCGGCGGCTGGTCCAGCGGCACAGCGGCGCGGTCCAGCCGCGCTGAGTCTCGATCCCATGCTGCGTCAGCACCATGGGTACCCGCGATC
>CAZMIS010000542.1:0-2767 GCA_964566325.1 uncultured Anaerolineales bacterium | reverse complement strand
ATGGTGCTGCTCAGCAGGTAGGTCGTGATGGCCAGCAGGTCCCACGACAGCGGCGACTGGAAGTTGTCCCAGAGCATGCGCTGGTTGGGGATCGGCAGCATGAAGTAGACGGTCCACGGCCGGCCGAGGTGCAGGATCGGGAAGATGGCGCCGGCCAGCAGCGAGAAGGAGGTCATCAGCTCCGCGGCACGCGTGATAGGCCGCCGGTACTCCGCGTTGAACACGCGCAGGATGGCGGAGACGAAGGTGCCGGAGTGGCTGATGCCGATCCAGAACACGAACGTGGCGATGAAGACGCCCCAGCCTACGGGACGCCGGATGCCGGCCACGCCCATGCCCCACCGGACCATGTAGAACCAGTAGCCGAACAGCGCACCTGCCACCACCAGGGCCAGCAGTGCGACCGTCAGCCAGTAGCCGGGCCCCGCCTTCATCATGGGGCGCAGCATGATCTGGTTCATCTCCTCCTGCGGAATCGGGTCCAGCAGGAGGCGCTCCTTCGGATCATCCTCGTGCGGCCACACGAAGTTGCGCAGTCTCGAGAGGTCACCCAGCATGGGACTCGCCTCCCTTCAGGTAGATCACGGACGGATCCGTGCCCAGGTCTTCCAAGACCCGGAAGCCGCGGCGGCTGCGGGCCAGCGCGGCCACCTCGCTCGTCTCGTCGTTGGCGTCGCCGAAGGTGAACACCTTGGTCGGGCAGGCCTGGACGCAGGCCGGGACGACGTCGCCGTCGTGGAGCGCTCGTCCCTCCGCCGTCGCCGCATCCTCTGCACGCTTGATGCGCTGGATGCAGAAGGTGCACTTCTCCATCACGCCGCGGTAGCGGATGGTCACGTCAGGATTGAGCTGTTGCTCCAGTGGTTCCGGGAAGTAGGGATCGAACCAGTTGTAGACCCGGACGCTGTACGGGCAGTTGTTCGCACAGTAGCGGGTGCCGATACAGCGGTTGTAGACCTGCACGTTGAGGCCTTCGACGTCGCTGTGGTAGGAGGCAAACACCGGACACACCGGCTCACAGGGGGCGTGGGCGCACTGCTGGCACAAGATCGGGATGAAGCGGGCCCGCACGTCGGGGTACTCGCCCTGCCAGTAGCGCTCGATGCGGATCCAGTGGCGTGAGCGTCCCATGTTGACCTCTTCGGGCCCGACCGTTGGAACGTTGTTTTCCGCGTGACAGGCAACCACGCATGCCTGGCACCCGGTGCAACGGTCCAGGTCGATCACCATGGTCCACTTGTGTTGGCCTTGCTGTGTTTCGCTCATCGGTTGCTCCTCATCTCACTCAGCCCGGTAACACATCGTACTGGTTCGCCGTGTCGACGCCCACGTTGTTCTCTAGCCGCGGCAGCTTTTGCCGGCGGCCGAGCTTCTCGACGCGGACGCGGGTGGAGGCCCACGCAAGCTCGCCATCTGGCGTGGCGACCGGCGCGAGGATCGCCGCGACGTTGGCGCCGCGGTTCTTGGCGAACCTGCCGAACTCCAGGTGTCCCTGGCCGAGCGGCACGGCCACGACGTCGGGCCGGATGGCCCGATAGAGGTACGCAATGGCGGTGATCTCGCCGTGCGGCGAGATGACTTTCACCACATCGTCCATGGCAATGCCCATGCTGGCCGCCGTCTCCGGGTTGATTTCGACCCAGGTGTCCCAGGAGGCGGTGGTCATGGGATCGGGCGCTTCCTGCAGCCACGAGGCAGCGGCCCCGCGACCATCTCCCAGAACCGCTGAAGGATAGGGGTACAGATGGAACGGGTACTGCTCCGGGTTGCCGTCGAAACTGGCAGGCGCCACCGTCAGCGCTGCGGGCAGGGAAGGCGCACCGGTGGGGAATACCGGCGCCTCGGTGGTCGGCCACCAACCGCCCATCTGGCGCCAGCCGGCCCAGACCTTGTCGCCGTTCGCGGTGTCGAACGCCGCGTCCTGTCCGGCGAGGCCGGCCACGGCTGCCTTCAGAAATTCGACCGTGTTGGGGTAGGGGAGCGCGGTTGCAGCCGCGCCGCCCACCGCCTGCGCCAGGGCCAGGATCACGTCGCTGGTGGCGCGGGTGTCATACAGGGGCGTCACGACCGGCTGCTGGGCCGAGAGCATCGGGCGATCGGTGGTCGGTGCGACGGACTGATAGCCCCAACCCTCGAGGTAGTTGTGATCCGGCAGGATCAGGTTCGCCAGGAGCGCCGTCTCGTCGACCTCCGAGCTAAATGAGACGACGAAGGGCACCTTCGCCATGGCCTCGACGAAGTTGCCGTTGAGCGGCAGCTCGTAGCGCGGGTTGCCGTGGACCATGAGAACATCGACGGCGCCGCTCTGCATGCGATCGATCAACTCCTGGACATCGGCGTAAGACGATGCGCCGGCGGCGACTAGCTTCGGATTAACCGGCGGCGCCGTCAGCGTGAAGGCGCTGCCGGCGTTGCCCAAGTGGCCGGCAAGGGCGTTGAGCGCCAGGATCGCGGTGACGGCCTGAGGCCCGTTGGTCTGCGCAGCCACGCTGCCGCCGGGCACTGCGGTCGGCCGTGCGAATCCGCCGAACTGCCTGGCCAGCGTGACCAGCCGCGCCTCACCCAGCCCGCTGAGAGACGCTGCACCGCCGACGTCGGCCCCGGCGAAGAGGCCGGCCACCGGGCTGCTTGCAGCGTTGCCCAGACCCTCGTCCACCATGATGCGGCCGATCGCCAGGGCTACCTGGCCCTCCGTGCCGGGCAGGATGGGCACCCACTCGTCTGCAACGGCGCCGGTGACGGAGAGGCGGGGCTCGAACTGCACGAG
>CAZMIS010000541.1:0-2774 GCA_964566325.1 uncultured Anaerolineales bacterium | reverse complement strand
CGACGCACTCCAGCAGAGGACTGCTGCGCTGGTGCTCAAGCGGGAGTCCCTGTCGAAGACCGCCGAACAACTCGCTGCGCTGGACGCGATCCTGTCGGAACGGGTGCAAGCGGTCGAGGTCATCGGTGTGCTGACACGTGCACTGCCTGACGACACGTCATTGATCAGCCTTCAGATGCAGGGCTCGAAGATACGGATTTCGGGTCAGACCCCCAACACCGCAGACCTGATGCAGAAACTAAGCGCCTACCCGGGCCTGCGGGATGTCAAGGCGCCGACCGCTGCCACCCGACCGCTCGGCGTGAACAAGGAAAGTTTCTCGCTCGAGCTCGAGCTGACACCGGAAGCCTTCCGGGCTTCCGAGCCCGGCCGCGCGGCTGCGGCAGCAGCCATCGCGAGCGCGCCCGCGCCGAAAGCGTCGTCCCCATGGAAATGATGTTTCGAGGCAAGCGCATTCCGCTGACCCTGCCGGCCTGGGTGATGCTGATCGCGCTTTCGGCGGGCAGCCTGTACTACGTCGGGCTCAAGCACGACTGGGCCGCCGACCGCATCCAGCAGATCGATCAGCGCCACGCGCGCCTGTCGGGCCTCGAAGCGAGCCGGCTCGAGCTCGAGCAAGCCGAAGCAGCAGCGCGTACAGCGCTTTCTGCGGCCATCTACCCAGCAAGCCAGGACGTGAGCCAGGCGGGCAACGAGGCCCAAAGAAGCATCCGCGAAGTGTTCTCCAAGGCCGGGTTGCAGGTCGTGAGCAGCCAGGTGCTCGCACCGAAAATCGACCGGGGTTTCGATCGCATTCCGATGGTGGTGCGACTCGAAGGCGAACTGGCGGCACTGCAAGGCTCGCTCATGGAAATCCCGCGGCTTTCGCCTCGGGTGCTGGTTGACGGAATCACGGTCCAGACCATCGGTGCGGTCAAGCCCGACGCGCCGCAGCGGCTGGCAATCCAGTTGAGTCTCCACGTGTTGAGAGCGCGCCAATGAAGCGCTATGCGATGCAGGCTCTGGCCGCGCTGAATCTGGGGCTCATCGTGCTTCTTGCATGGCTCTGGTTCGACCAGGATGGTCAGATTCGCGACATCCGCTGGACAGCCCCAGTCGCCATCAAGCCGGACTTCTCGAACGAACGGAGGTCTGCGTCAGTTCAGGAGCCGGCCACCAGCATGGCGTTGGTGCTTGCCACCCTGGAGCGCCCGCTGCTCTCGCCCAGCAGACGACCGCCACCGGTCGTTGCCGCGACCACCACGGCCGAGCCTCCAGCCGATCCGCTGGCCAATGTCTTGATACAAGGCATCTTCTCGGGCGACGGGATCGGCGGCATCATCGCCAGGGTGGACGGCATCCCGAAGCGCATCTCGATCAATGAATCCGTCGGCAGCTGGACCTTGAAGGGCATCGACGAGCGCAACGTGACATTCGTTCGCAAGGACGAGACACGCATCGTTCAATTGGTGAGGGCAAAAGAGGCCCCACCCACACCCGCACCGACCAGTGCGGGCGGCCCCGCTCCGGCTCAGCCACCCGGACCGCAAGCCATGGCGGCCGGCAGCACGGCAGCAGCACAAGCCGCGCAAGATGCAGTGCGCGAGCGTTATCGCCGACGCAACGAAGTCCGGGCCAAGGCGGGACTGCCTCCCGTTTCCCTCCCATAACGGCAGCAAACATGCTCAACCATCGACACGTCTACCTTGCTGTTGCATTGATCGCAAGCCAGGTTTCCTGCGCCACGGCAGACGGCGTCCCGCGACCCCGGACATCAGTGGCCGCGGAGGCTGGCGCGGCCGCATCGACAGCCCCCTCGATCGAGGCCGGGGCCAGCACGGTAGCCGGACCACTCGCCAGTGCCGCAGCGAGCGCGCCCGGTGAGTCCGGCGCCTTCAACAAGGAGGTCACTGTTCGAGGCACCGATCGTGTGCTTGCAGAACGCCCGGCTGCTGCGCCAGTCGCGGGACCCGCCAGTTCGTTCAAGTTCGAGGAAACGCCGATCTCCGACGTGGCGCACGTGATCCTGGGGCAGATCCTCAAGGTCGATTACGTGCTGCACAAGCCGCTCAACGGCACAGTGACGCTGGCCACCAAAGGCAGCGTGTCTGCCGACCAGGCCGCCGCGCTTCTCGAAGGTGCGTTGCAGGCCAACGGACTGCTCATGGCTCGAGACGGACGTGGCGTCTATCACGTTGGTCGGGCAGACGCGCTCAAGGGCATCGTCGCCGCTCCGAGGCAGAGCGGCAATGGTCCGCTGCCTCCCGGTTACGGCGCGGTGATCGTTCCACTCGAAAACATAGGCGCAGCGGAGATGGCTTCCATCCTGCGTCCGATGCTGCCGCCGGACTCTCTGGTCCGCGTCGATACCCTGCGCAACCTGCTGGTGCTCGTCGGCACCAGAAACCAGGCCGAAGGCTGGCTCGATATTGTTGCGACCTTCGCCATCGACCTGCTCAAGGGAATGTCGATTGGTGTCTTTCCACTGAAGTACGCATCCATCAAGGACGTCGAGTCTGCATTGCGCATGATCACCCCGGGCGCTGCCGCAGCACCCGTTGGATCGGGAGGCCTTCCTGGCGCATCCCCTGCGCTGGCCGCCTCACAGTCCGCCCCCTCGGTTGAGACTCCTGCCTTGCTCGGCGGCGTCCGGATACTGCCGATCGAACGCATCAACAGCATCCTCAAGCCCATCCTGGGCACCGGCAACTTCCGCGCCCAAGTGACCGCCGACGTGGACTTCAACATCACTGAGCAGACCGCCGAAACCTACCGCCCCAATCCATCACCCGAGC
>CAZMIS010000540.1:0-2775 GCA_964566325.1 uncultured Anaerolineales bacterium | reverse complement strand
CTCCACCTATCCATCGCCCCTGCGCCACACGGACGAGGACCTTGCCAACGTCATGTGGGCCGCGGCGCACGATGTCCCCGTGGCCTACCTCGGCGGGCCGACGGTAGGCATCGAGGCGCCGTTCAGCAGCGCCAGCGCGCTGGTGCTGCACCAGGCTGCGGCCCTGAGCGGGCTGACGATCATGCAGCTGGCGCGCCGCGGCGCGCGCGTTGCGATCGGCGGGCTGCCCTCGCCGATGGACCTCCGCACTGCGCGGCCTTCCTACGGGTCGCCCGAGACCAGCCTGCACAGCGCGGCGGCCGCGGACCTGGCGCGCTACGTCGGCGTTCCCTTCATGGGCACTGCGGGCGCGTCGGAGAGCAAGCTGATCGATGCGCAGGCAGGGCTCGAGGCCGCGCTGCAGGTGCTGATGTCCGCGCTCAGCGGCGCGTCGCTCGTGCACGATGCCGGATTCCTGGACTGCGCGGATATCGGGTCGCTGCCCATGCTCGTGCTGGTGGACGAGATCATCGGGATGGTCAAGCGCATCATGCGCGGCATCGAGGTGAACCGCGAGGCGATCATGCTCGACCTGGTAGAGCAGATCGGCCCCGGCGGCTACTTCATCGACGAGCCGCGCTCTGCGTCGCTTGCGCGGCGCGAGGTGTGGATGCCGACCGTGCTCGACCGCAACCAACATGCGATCTGGGAGCAGGCGGGCGCCAAGGACACGCAGCAGCGCGTGCACGAGAAGCTGCAGAAGATCCTCGCGCGGCACCAGCCACCCGCGCTGGACGACGAGGTGCGCGACGCGATCGCGCGCGTGTTGGAGGAAGTCGCGGCTGCAGGTGGGTAGGGCGCGAGAGGGTGGAAGTCCTTCACTCAGGGCACGCCACAGGTAAGACCTCCGAGGTTGGCCAAACCTCGGAGGTCTCTGATTGCATGCCAGCCCCCACAGTGTGCCACCTCGGCCAATAGTGATATACTTGGAGCTGCCCCGCCTGCGAGCGCGGGAGCTTCTTTTTTTCCGGGACCGGTGCATGTCGCTTTCCGTTCGAACCGTGGGGCGCGCGGTGCGCAACTATGCCGCGCGGCTCCGCATGTTCAGCCCAAACGCACGACTCTATCTCGCGCATGCCATCGTCGCAGGCACGGCGATGGGCGTGTTTCGGCTCATCTTCAACTTCTTCGTCCTGGCGCGCGGCTTCGACGAGGCGCTCCTGGGCGGACTGGTCACGGTCAACAGCCTCACGTCGCTGATCGTCGCGTTGCCCATGGGCTACACGGCGGACCTCCTGGGGCGCAAGCGGTCGCTCGTCGGCTCAACTGCGCTGATGACCGCGTCCGTCGTCCTGATGGTGCTCGTGCCGACGACAGGCGTGCTCTACGCGTGCAACATCCTCTTCGGCGTGGCCAACTCACTCGCCGCGGTGACGATGAGCCCGTTTCTGATGGAGAACAGCGGGGAGGAAGAGCGGACCTACCTCTTCAGCTTCAGCTCGGGCCTGCAGATGGCGGCTCAGTCAGTGGGCAACTGGCTCGGTGGCGTGCTGCCGGGGTGGGTGGGCAGCACACAGGGAGTGAGCGCGGTCAGCGCTCAGGCATACGGGGCGTCGTTGTTGATCGTGGCCGTGGGCTCTGCGGCAGCCCTGCTGCCGCTGCTCTTCCTGCGAATCCCAGTCCTGCCCAAGGCGCAGCGCACGGTCTTTGCGCCGATCACGTACGCCCAGTCACACCCCGCATTGCTGAGCAAGCTCATCACGCCCATGCTGGTGACCTCGGTTGGCGCAGGGCTGATCATGCCGTTCATGAACGTCTTCTTCCGCCAGCAGTACGGCCAGTCGGATGCCACGATCGGCGCGCTCTTCGCGTGGGGGTCGCTGGCGATGGGCGCAGGGCTGCTGCTTGCGCCACCGCTGGCCGAGCGCATCGGCAAGATCCAGACGGTGGTGGTGACCCAGGCGCTGTCGATCCCGTTCCTGATCCTGCTCGGGTTTTCGCCCTGGTTCTGGCTCAGTGTGGCCGCGTACCTGGTGCGGGTCGCGTTGATGAACATGAGCGGCCCGATCTACCAGACCTTCGTCATGGAGCGGGTGGATCCTTCGGCCCGGGCGACCGTCGCAAGCCTGGTCAGCATGTCGTGGAATTTCGGCTGGGCGTTCTCGCCCATCATCAGTGGCTACCTGCAGGTTCGCACCGGGTTCGGATGGCCCTTCATCCTGACCATCTTCCTCTACACCATCTCGACGGCCCTCTATTGGGCCTTCTTCTGGCGCCGGCGTCAGGGGGCCGCCCTGTAGGGCGAACCCGCCTGACGCCTGCCGCGCGCGCCTACTCCATCGTGCGTTCGGGTCCCTTGTCGCGCCATGCCTGGATGAAGCGGCGAATCCGCGCCTCGTCGAGCTCGTCCATCTTGTCCAGCCAGCCCCAGGCCGTCAGCGCGATCGCCGCGTCCGCGTTCTGGCGGGGGACGATCGTCACCTTCCAGCCATTGTAGGCGTCGAAGATGCGGCGCAACTGCTGCTTCGTGCCGTCGCAATCGGCCAGCCGGCCGCAATCGTAGGAGATTACGATGTGGCCGTGCTCGAGATTGTGCACGAGCATTTCGTCGGGCTGCGGGATATCGTAGACGCCCGCGTCCAGGGTCTCGACATAATGCGGGCCCGAAGTCGGTGGATCTGAGCTGTACGGCTCGTGGGATGCACCCATCGGAATGTGGTCTGCGCCCTGGATCGGGATGCGCTCGCCCGGCGTGCCGGCCTGGGCGGTGTTGGACTGTACCAGCAGCACCAGCCC
>CAZMIS010000539.1:0-2780 GCA_964566325.1 uncultured Anaerolineales bacterium | reverse complement strand
CCGGCTACGGTTTCCTGTCCGGCACCTCCATGAGCGCACCCATGGTGTCCGCGGCGGCTGCGCTGGTCTGGACTCTGCGGCCCGCGGCCGGTCCGCAGGAGATCGGCGACATCCTGAAGAGCACCGCGGACAAGGTGGGATCGGATCCCTACACCGGCGAGCCTCTCTCCTACGCCACGGGACGCAACGACTACTTCGGCGTGGGCCGGCTGAACATGGGCCAGGCGGTGCGCTGGGCATATCCGCCTTCGTTGCTGGGCGCTACAGACATCCAGAGCTTCCTTCTCGGCGCGCCTGTGATGACCCAGTCAAGAAGCGTGCAGCTCACCAACCCGAGCAGCCAGGGGGTGATCTGGCAAGCGACGGTCACCAGCGGCGCGGAGTGGCTGTCCGTGTCGCCGGCCAGCGGTGCGAGTGTCTTCAGCGCGCCAGCCTCTCTCACCCTGACGGCCAAACGGGGCGGATTGGCGCCGGGACGTTACTGGGCGACCGTGCGGGTTCAGCCGCTGTACCCCGTGGGATTGGAGGGCATCGATCTAGTCGCCGCGTTGCAGGTCGTTCCCTCTCTTCGTTCGGTGCACCTGCCGGTCGCGGTCAACAACGCCGGCGCCTCCTGGCTGGATCCGTACGCGCCCGGGGTGCTCAGTCGCAGCGTGCTGGCGTTGAGCAACGACGCGCTGCAGGTTGTCCCTCTGCCGTCCCAGAGCTGGCTCAGCTTCTATGGTGCGACGTACGGGTCGCTCCTCGTGTCGGACAACGGCATGGTCATCTTCGGGTCGGGAGCCGCGGGCAGCGTGCGGGCGCCGGTCGTCTGCCCGGGCAACGGCATGGCGCCGAACAACGCCGTGTACGTGCTCGCGGTAGATTGGGAACCGGCATTGGGCGGCGAGATACTGGTGCACCAGCCCGATGCCAACACGTTCGTCGTCACCTGGCAGGGGGTGCGCCGCTCTGCCAGCGCGTTGGCGCAGTCGTTCCAGCTGGTCCTCGACCGCAGCGGATCACTTCATGCCAACTATCTGGCCGTCGAAAGCCCGACGCCGGGCATCATCGGAACCGAGAGCTTCGATGCGGCGTTTTCGCAGCAGGTCCTGTGCAACGGCGCGGGCCGCCAGGTGCGCAGCGGCGACACGGTGCAATTCGTGACGCACCTGCCCTGGGCGCAGCCGTAGCACACATACACGCCCGTAGGGACGTAGCATGCTACGTCTCAGCGACCGGTTACGGTGTTCGGCGCCGCGTGCGGTATAATCGGGTCCACACTATGAAACACAGCTTCATCCCTTCCGGGCCGTCCGGTCGTCTGCGCCCGCTCACCTGGCTGATGCATGCCCTTCTTGTGGGCGTGCTCCTGTCGGGGTGTGGCGGCGGGGCGACGCCGACGCCGCCCGCCCAGAGCCAGGCCACGCCGTCGATGGCGGCCAGCCCCACGCCCGCGGCGACCGCGACGGTGACACCCGTCGCCGGCCCGCTGACGCTCACCTGGTGGACGCCCGAGTTTCTCAGCCCGCAGGCGCCACAGGGCACCGGCGCGCTGCTGGCAGAGCAACTCGAAGCGTTCAGTGCGGCGCAGGGTGACCTCGTCCGGGTCGACGCGGTCGTCAAGGCGCGTTACGGCAAGGGCGGCCTGCTGGACTTCCTCCTCACTTCGCAGACGGTTGCGCCGGGCGTGCTTCCTGACCTGATCACGCTCGACGTGGTTGAGTTGGAGAAGGCCGTTGAGGCCGGCGCGCTGCAGTCGCTCGATCTGCTCGTGAACCCGGGCGTGACGGACGCGCTGTATCCGTTTGCGCGGGAGGCGGGCCAGTTCGGCGAGCGTCTCGATGCGGTGCAGTACCTGGCGGATGTCGGCCATCTTGCATACCTGGCCGCGCAGGTGCCCCAGCCGCCGGCTTCGACGGGCGAGATCCTTCAGGACGGCACCGCTTATCTCTTCCCGGTGGCCAGGCCCCAGGCCGGCACCAGTGCACGCCCCGTCGAGGGGCTGTCGCGCGCGGTGTTGTCGCAGTACCTGTCGGCCGGCGGCATGCTGGACGAGGAGCGAACCCTCACGCTCGAAAAGGCGCCGCTCGAACAACTCCTGTCGTTCTACGAGCGAAGCGCGAAGGCGGGTCTGCTGCCGCCCAACGCGATCGAGATGGCGGATGGCGAAGAGACGTGGAGCGTCTTTGCACAGGGGCAGGCGCCGCTGGCTTACGTCAGCGCGCGGCGCTTTGCGACCGAGCGCGCGACGTTGCAGCCCGGCTTCGGACCCGCCCCCGCGTTGAGCGTTCCGGCCGCCCCGATCGCGGGCGGGTGGGCGCTGGCGATCGTCACGCCGGACCCGCAGCGCCAGCAGGCGGCGGCCGAGCTGATCGCCTGGTTGCTGGATCCGGAACGGTCGGCCGCGATCACGCGGGCTGCCGGCTGGCTGCCGGTCATGCCGCAGGCGCTGGCCGGCCAGGCAGAGGACCCGTACTTCGCGTTTCTCGACAGCCAGCTGGCCGCGGCGCGCAGCGTGCCGGTGGGGCCGGACTACGAGGCCGCGGCCGCACGCATCCAGACGGCCGTGCTGGCCGTGGTCAAGGGGGAATTGACTGCCGCAGCGGCCGCGACGGCCGCGCTGGCCACGCCGTAACCGCCCTACGGGCCTCGACCTCCCCCATGGCCCGGGAAGGAGCCACCCCGTGTCTTCATCCCTGCGAGAGCAGCTTCGGAAGGACGTGCTGGTCGTGCTGGAGGCAGCGATCCGCGCGGTCGATCCCCATGAGGCCGTGTTGGCCAACCTGGCCTTGCAGGAC
>CAZMIS010000538.1:0-2787 GCA_964566325.1 uncultured Anaerolineales bacterium | reverse complement strand
GCGGAGCGCCTCCGCCATGTAGATGGCGGGGTGGTGAAACCCACCCGAACTGGCCAGCCGCGCGGCCAGGTACTGGGCGGGGTAGTGCGCCTTGATGTACGCGCAGCGGTAGCTCACGGCCGCGTAGGCCGTGGCGTGTCCCTGGTTGAAGCCGTAGCCGGAGAAGGGCACGATCTGATCCCAGAGCCGCTGCGCCTGGGCCCGCGCCATGCCCGTGCCCTCCGGCGCGGGCCGGCAGCACCCCGCGATGAATGCCTCCTGCAGGGAGATCATCTCCTCGCGGCGGAAGTGGCTCATGCCGCGGCGCAGGCGGTCTGCCTGCTGCCAACTCAGGCCGGCCACCTCGGTCGCCAGCCGGAGCACCTGTTCCTGGAAGATGAGCACCCCTTTGGTCGGGCCAAGGATGGGCTTCAGGGCCATGTGGCCGTACGTGACCGGCGCCTCGCCGCGGTGCCGGCGCACGAACGCATCGGCCATGCCGCCCCTGGCGGGCCCGGGCTTGAAGAACGCGTTGGCGATCGCGAGGTCGCGGACCGACCTCGCCTTCAGCTTCCACAGGGTGCGCTGCGCGCCCTCGGACTCACACTGGAACACGCCGATGGTCTCCGCGCGGGAGACCATGTCCGCAGTGACCTCATCGTCCAGGGGGATGCTCCCCAGGTCGAAGGCGGGGTCCGCAGTGCGGCGCACCAGCGCCACTGCGTCCGCCAGCACGGTGAGCGCGCGGATGCCCAGCAGGTCGAGCTTGGGCAGGCCGATGGCCTCCACGTCGCCGTGCTCGTACTGGGTGACCAGGAAGCCCTTCGGCGCCCACTGGAGCGGGACGACGTCCGTGAGGGGGCCGGGCGTGATGATCACCCCGCCGGGATGGACGCTGAGATGGTCGGGCGTGCCGACCAGGCGCCAGGCGAGCTGTGCGACTTCCCGCGAGCGGGGGTCGTCGATCAGGGGCAGGACGTCGTCGATCGTGCGGTCGTCCCTGCGCCGCGGGTCAGGATGCCACCGGCCGGGCATGAGCGCGGCGAGCCGGCCGGCCTCCCGCTCGTCGAGCCCGTACGCCTTGGCGACCTCCCTCGCCGCGGATTGCGGCCGCAGGGTGCTGATCGTGCACACGAGGGCCACGTGGTCGGCGCCGTAGTGGTCGCGCACGTAGCGCAGCACCTCGTCCCGGCGCTCGCTGCAGAAGTCCAGGTCCAGGTCGGGCAGGTCCGCGCGTGCGGGGCTGAGGAAGCGCTCGAAGAGGAGGTCGTGCTCGATGGGGTCCACCGTGGTGATGCCGGTGCAGTACGCGACGAGCGAGTTGGCCACGCTGCCGCGCGTGCTGACGGGAATCTCCTGCTCCCGTGCATGGCGCACGATGCCGGCCACCACCAGGAAGAGCGGGGCGAAGCCGCGCGTGTCGATGGCGAGCAGCTCCTTCTCGAGGCGTTCCAGGGGCTGGCGACCGGCGTAGCGCCGGGCCATGCCCTCGATGGCCGCCTTGCGGAGCGCAGTCTCGGGCGTCTCGCCGGGGGGCAGCGCGGGCGACGGCCAGATCGGCCGGCCGTCCGGCAATACTTCGCCGCACCGCTCCGCCACGGCCGCGGCCGCTGCGACCGCGCCGGGATAGAGGGCGAAGCGCTCCGCAACCTCCGCGGGCGCCAGCCAGTGGCCGTCGCCATCCGGCACTGCGCCCGCCTGGACCGTGGCGCGGGCGGCGGACTGCCCGCTCAGCGCTGCCCGCGCGCCCGCCGGGCCATCTTCCTGGCCCCGTTCGTCCCAGTCGTCCGCACCGTCGTCATCGGGGGGCTCGTCATCGCTCTCTGCCAGGTCGAGCGGCCGGTTGGCCCGGATGGCGGCCAGCAGGGGCAGGAGCGCGGCGTCCTCCGGCGCGAGGCAGTAGACCGGCTGGACCGCGACGAGGGGCATGCCCAGCCGGCGGCCGATGCCGGCGATCTGCGCCAGCCGCGCGGCGTCCTCCGGCCCGTGCCATTCCAGGGCGAGGCAGGCGTCCTCGTCGAAGGTGCCGGCCAGCCGCCCGGCGAAGGCGAGCGCAGCCGCCCCATCGCCCGCGGCCAGGAACCGGTCGACCCACCCCATGCGGCCGCCGCTCAGGCAGATCAGGCCCTCGCGGTGCGCCGCGACGTCGGCCCAGGCCAAGCCGCGGGCGGCGACCTCCTCGCGGTCCGGGCGGCCCTGGATGAGCGTGGCCAGGCGGCACAGGGAGGCGTAGCCCGCGCGGTTGCGCGCCAGCAGCACCAGGTGGCCCGGCGCTGCGTCCTCCGGCTGGCCCGCGAGCGCGAGGCCGTCCGGCCGTTGCAGGGTGACCGTCATGCCGATGATCGGCTGCATGTGCCGCGCGCGGCACGCGCGCGCGAACGCGACCGCACCGTACAGGGCGTTGGTGTCGGTAAGCGCCAGCCGCGCCATGCCGTCACTTGCGGCGCGCTCGACGAGCTGGTCGACCGAGGGCGTGGCGCGCAGGAGGCTCAGGTGCGAGTGGACCTCGAGGTGTACGAACGACATGGGGGCATGATAGCACGAGATGCGCGGAGGGAGGGAATGGGGGGAGAGGGGCGCAGGCGCTCGTCACCGGCGACGCCTGCCCGTAAACGGGCAGCCTACCAGGCGACGCCCGGTGAACCGGGCTATTTGCGTCCGACGAACAGGCTCAAGCCCCATTCATGGGGCGCCGCTGTGTAGCCGGACGTTCACGTCCGGGCGGTCTATCGCAGGCGCTTGTCACCGGCGACGGGGCTGTCCGAAAAGACGCGGGCAGCCCCTTTTTCTCGCGTTCTCTAAGGAACG
>CAZMIS010000537.1:0-2816 GCA_964566325.1 uncultured Anaerolineales bacterium | reverse complement strand
CGACCGGCTGGTGCACTACGGCTACGCCGGCGACGACACGTATGCGCGGCTGCTGCGGTCCGCGGACGTGGTGCTGAGCACCGCGATCCACGAGTTCTTCGGGGTCAGCGTGGTCGAGGCAGTCTACTGCGGCGCGCATCCGGTGCTGCCGCGGCGGCTGAGTTACGGCGAGCTGGTGCCGGCCGCCTTGCACGACGAGTGCCTGTACGACGATTTCGAGGGTCTGCTCGGCCGGCTGCGGTTCGTGCTGCGGGAACGGCCGCGGCTGCCCGAGCTGCAGCGCCACGTGGCCCGGTTCGACTGGTCGGTGCAGGCGCCCGCGTATGACGCGGAGATGGAGGGGTTGGTCCGTTAGGCCGTCAGAACCTCGATGTCGTCGGCCTGGGCCCCGCGCGGGCCGCGCGTGAGGGAGAACTCGACCAGCTGGCCCGCGCGCAGGGAGAGCTGTTCACCGCGCAGGCCCGACTTGTGGACGAACACCTCCGCGCCCTCCGCAGGCGTGATGAACCCGTACCCCTTGCCGCGGCTGTACCACTTGACGACCCCGCGCTGCCGGCCCCCCTGCGGGGCCAGGCGCCGGCACATGGTGCAGAGCGGCGGCGGCGGGCCGTCTTGTTCGGACGCGAGCCAGAGGAAGGGGGTGGCGCACGCGGCGCACTTCAGAATCCGATCCGGGGGCATTTTGACAGGGCATCCTGCTTAAGCTAAAATGGATCTGGTTATGGCGACGTAGCCAAGTGGCAAGGCAGGGGTCTGCAAAACCCCGATCGCCGGTTCAAATCCGGCCGTCGCCTCTCGTAGCAGGGCGGGCACACGTGCCCGCCCTCTGCATTTAACCGGCTGCCTGCAGGTTCTGTTCGATCTGGCAGAGGTGTTCCTGCCAGTGATGGTCGCCCTGGAGCAGGTTGTGGGCCAGGCGCCAGTAGCTGCCGCGATGCGCGATGAATTCCGCGGGCAGCGCCACGATCAGCGCCTCGGTCTCGGCCACCGCGGCCTTCAGCGCGGCCAGCAGCTTCGGTGCGCCGCCGCCCGTCACGGTCGCCAGCGCCTCGACGCGTGCGTGAACGGCGCTCGGATTGGTGTACCGGTCGGAGAAACGCTCGTCATCGTTGATCAGGTCGGTGATCCAGGTCTGCTCGTCGCGCTCGGTCACGATCATGTGCGCGATGATTTCGAGGACGCTCCACTCCTTGGGGCCGGGCTTGAACGCCGCGCGCTCGGGCGTCATCGCTTCCACCAGGGCCGAGAGCCTGCTGAGCGCGGGCGCGATCAACTGATGGCGCTCCTCCGCCAGCAGTGCCGTCGTGGGCGGAATGGGCGGCAGCGCCCGCGATGACAGCGCCATCGAGAGGGTGTGCAGCACCGCGCCGCGGTAGACGTGAACCTCGACCACGTCGCCCGCGCGGCGTCCCTGCAGCGCGGTGACGACGCTGGGGAAGTCAGGGATCGCGGTGCCGGCCATGCTGACGATCACGTCGTTCGGCTGCAACCCGGCCCTGGCCGCGCCCATGTCGGGCACGGTCCCTGCGATGCGGATACCCTCTGCGACCGGAACGCCGAGCTCGCGCGCCACCTCCGCGTTGAAGTCGTCGAGGATCACGCCGAGCATGGGGCGCCGCGTGTAACGCAGGTCTTCTCCCGTCTCGAGCAGCGACTGCAGGTTCTCGAGCCCGCGTTCCCACCCGCGGTCGAAGTCACCCCGCACCCGGTCCCACGCCTCCCCTTCACCCAGCCCGCGGTGGACCAGGCGCACCTCGGTCGCGCCGGCCAGCGTCTCGAACCAGACCTCGACGTGCGTCGCCGAGGGTTCATCCCGGCCGAGCCACGTGAAGGCCACGTGACGATTCGGCTCGACCGCGGTGAAGACGCCCGCGGTGTAGTAGCCGCGGTTCCACCACAGGTAGAGCCTGCCGTCCGGCCGCGCGTCGGCCAGTGCCACGTCGCACAGCCAATCGCGCAGGGGCGTGGCGCGGGTGAACGCGCGGAACGCCTCGCCGATGGGCGCACCGATAACTCGCCGGTATTCGAGGGCGTCTTGGGCCATGGTATGCTCCCAGGGAGGATGAGTAGGGCGGGTGGGACTCGAACCCACAAGATCCTGCGATCCTCGGTTTTTAAGACCGATGCGTCTGCCATTCCGCCACCGCCCCGTGACGTGGCCATTATACCCTGCCTGCCGCAACGGGGCAATGTGCTTGCGCGGCCATCCGTGATACACTGGGGCCCACGGAGAGAAGGGAGGCGCCCATGGCCTGGTTACCCGACGGCACGCCGTTGCCCGGCCGGTTGTTCATCGTCGAAGGCATTGACGGTTCAGGCAAGAGCACGCAACTGGACCTGCTGCATAAGTGGCTGGTGAGCGAGGGACACCTCGTCGTCTTCACCGAGTGGAACTCCTCGCCCATCGTACGCCGCACGACGCAGCGGGGCAAGAAGGAGCAACTGCTCACGCCGCTGACCTTCAGCCTGATCCACGCGGCCGACCTGGCGGACCGGATGGAGCGCCAGGTGATCCCCGCGCTCAAGGCCGGCGCCATCGTCCTGGCCGACCGCTACATCTATACTGCGTTCGCGCGCGACGGCGCGCGGGGGATCAACGCGAAGTGGGTGCGCAAGCTGTACGCGTTCGCCCGTTCCGGTTTTCCCCTGCGGCGAACCGGTTCCGCGATAGCTTCCCAGAAATACTATGGAGAAGAGCTTGGTGAAAGTGATCAGCGCTACCGCACCGGAGAGCGCGAGAAAGGCCACCGAAAGCAGATTCAGCAGCACGAATCCGATGGATCCCGCCTGCACCGTCCCCTTGAGCAGCCCGAGAT
>CAZMIS010000536.1:0-2833 GCA_964566325.1 uncultured Anaerolineales bacterium | reverse complement strand
CCCGCCCAACGACCCGGCTGCATGGTGAAGGCCGGCCGCATCCGCACCGAAGCGTTCCGCGAGCAGCCCTTCCGCATGGCCCGCGAAGGCCTGCGAGTAGAACAGGCCATCGGGCAGTTCGCGGAACGTCAGCCACCGGTCGGCCGGCAGCGTGCCATCCGCGGTCAGCAGGTAGTGCCACAGCACGATCGCAATGGACGCATGCGCGGGCTTCCCCGTCGCCAGGTTGACGACCTCGCCCTCGGGATAGGGGACAAGATGTGGCCGGCCGAAATAGGCGGCCTGTACGCCTTCGGGCGTCAGTGGACAACCCGCCAGCGCGGCAACTCGTGCGTGATCCGCCGCGGCCCACGCCGCGCGGGTCTGGTCATAGGCGATTTGAAACCGCCGATCCATCTGGGACAAGCGACCGAACTCCCTCTGCAACCAACCCTGTAGAGACGTAGCATGCTACGTCTCTACAAGCCAATTTCGCGAAACGCCTCTGTGACAGACGACGGACCTACACCCGCGGGTTGGTGTACTCGTTGCCGATCAGCTCACGGGCGATGATCATGCGCATGATGTTCATGCCGCCCTCCGCGCCGATGGAGTACGACCGCACCCCGCGAATGCCCATCTCGATGGGATACTCCTTGGTGTAGCCCATTGCGCCGAGCCAGTTCGCCACCTCGTTAAACGTCTCGAACGCCATGATGGGTGCGCGCAGCTTGGACATCGCGCCCCACAGGGCCACGTCCTTGTGCTTGCCCTTGCCGTGCTCGTACATCTGGTCGGCCACCCACGCGGCCTTATACGTGACCAGCTTCGCGGCCTCGATGTCGGTGAAGCGCTCCGCAGCGGGGAAGTTGATCCCCTGGTACGCGGCCAGCGGCTTGCCGAACGACTTGCGCTGCCGAATGTACTCCACCCCCATGCGCAATGCGGTCTCGGCCGCGCCGCAGCAGGTCGCGCCGATCAGCGCGCGGGCATAGGTGTAGCCCTCCATGGCGTAGTAGAAGCCCTTGCCCTCCTCGCCGATCCGGTAATGGTCCGCGAGGGGCATGTCCTCCATGGTGAACCCACCGGTGGAGATGCCGGTGCGGCCCCAGTTGTGGATCAGGGTGGTGGACACCTTCGGGTTGTCCTTGATGTTGACCGCAAAGAAGGAGAAGCCCTTGTGGCCGGCCGCCGGATCGGTGCGCACGAGGGTCATGTACGCGCCGCCCATGCGCTCGGACTCCTTGATGCCGCTGATGTAGAGCTTCTCGCCGTTGAGAACCCAGCTCCCATCCGCCTGCTTCGCGCCCGTGCAGCGGGTGACACCCTCGATGTCCGATCCGCCGCCAGGCTCCGTGGACGCGATGCCCAGGAACTGCTTGCCCGCGGTCACCTGGGGCAGCAGTTCTGCCTTCAGCGCCTCGCTGGCATAGCGCTCGAAGACGAAGCCCCAGCTGGCCTGCACCAGGTACATCACCGGCAGCGCCAGGCTGATGTCGGCCCGGCCCAGTTCCTCTGCTGCGATCATGGCCATGGTGACGTTGAGGCCGCTGCCGCCGTACTTCTCCGAAACGGTCGGCGCCCATAGCCCCATGTCGGCCATCGCCTTGATGATGTCCTGGGGGATGTTGTTGGTGTCGTCGATCTCACGGACGCGCGGCGCGATCTTCTTCTGCGCGAAATCATGCACGGCCTTGCGCCACATCGTCTCTTCTTCGGTCCACCCGAAATCCATGACTTCCTCCTTGAAGCTACTCGGTTTTGCGTTGAACGAGTGCCGCGACGAGGTCCGAGCTGGAGATGACGCCGACCAGCTGGTGTTCCTCGATCACGATCGCATTTTGAATGCCAAAACGGGAGAACAGCTGCGCCACGAACGGCAGGCGCAACGAGGGGTTGACGACGATCAACGGCTTGGCCATGATCTCGCCGACGCGCGTGCGGGTGGCCGGCAGCGATTTGGAAATGACGCGGTAGACCACTTCCTGGTAGGTCAGGATGCCGTAGGCATCGTCATCGTCTGCCCGGTCGACGATCGCCACCTGGCACTCCGCTTCCTGCATCTTGGTCAGCACGTCGTAGACTGTGTCCAGCGGTGACACCAGGACGATCCGGCGCTTCATCACATCGCGCGCACGCAGGGAATAGATCTCATGAGGTTGCATCATAGGCTCCTTTACCCGTGAAGCGGAGACGGTTCACTTGACGGTGCGATTGTAACAGAAATGCGGGCCTTCGTAAATGACAAGGCACACATCAACGCGTCACCAGCGCCAGCAGAAGCCCAACCAGGGCGGCCCCGCCCACCAGCACCATCCCATTCACCTTGAAGCGGAACAGGAGGAGCGCAGCTACGGCTGCCAGCCCGATGGCCAGGGGCGTGCGCAACTCGACGAACCCCAGCTGCAGCGTCACCGCGGCCATCAGCCCGAGCGAAGCTGCGATGATGCTGTCGAGGAATGCGGCGGTCCACGGCGACGCGCGCAGCCTCGGAATCAGCGGATTGCTCACTGCGACGAAGACAAACGCAGGCAGGAACATGCCCACGGTGGCGACCACCCCGGCCCAGGGACCGCCGAGCACGTAGCCGATGAAGGTGGCGGTGGTGAACAGCGGTCCCGGGGTCAACTGCCCGACCGCCACCGCGTCCAGCAGTTGGCTCTCCGTCAGCCAGCCGAGCCGTTCGACCAGGTCCGCGCGCAGAAACGCGATCAGCACGTACCCGCTGCCGTAGAGGATCGCGCCGATCTTGAGGAAGGTCAGGAACAACGTCGTCATCGAATAGGGGACCGCGCCGGCCAGTGCAGGCAGGCCCAGCCCACCGAGCGGGAGCAGCGCGGTCAAGCGAGGCGGG
>CAZMIS010000535.1:0-2837 GCA_964566325.1 uncultured Anaerolineales bacterium | reverse complement strand
GCCTTCTCCCCCGATGAACGGGCCGGCCGCAACATCCACTTCGGCGTCCGCGAGCATGCAATGGGCGCGATCGTCAACGGCATGGCCTATCACGGCGGGGTCATCCCGTTCGGGGCGACCTTCTTCGTCTTCTCAGACTACATGCGTCCCGCGCTGCGCGTGGCCGCCATCTCGCACCTGGGTTCGATCTGGGTCTTCACGCATGACAGCATCGGCGTGGGCGAAGACGGTCCGACGCACCAGCCGGTGGAGCACATGGCTGCGCTGCGCGCGATTCCTAACCTGCTTGCCATCCGCCCCGCGGACGCGAACGAGGTGCGCGAGGCGTGGAAGGTCGCCATCGAACACCGGCATCGCCCCACCGCGCTCGTATTGACCCGGCAGGCGCTGCCCACGCTGGACCGCGTTTCGGGCGCGTACGCGGCGGCGGATGGGCTGCGCAGGGGTGCGTATGTCCTGGCGGAACTCGGCGAGGGCCGGCCGCAGCTCATCCTGATGGCGAGCGGTTCGGAGGTGGCCCTGATCGTGGAGGCCGGCGCCCGGCTGGCAGAGCAGGGGATCGCCGTCCGACTGGTCTCTTTCCCCAGCTGGGAGCTGTTCGCCGAACAGGACGCCGCGTATCGGGAATCCGTGTTGCCACCGGACATCACGGCCAGGCTGGCAGTCGAAGCGGGCGTCACCATGGGATGGGACCGGTGGGTGGGTACGCAGGGTCGCATCCTCGGCATCGACCGCTACGGCGCATCGGCGCCGGTCAAGACGGTCTTCGAGAAGTTCGGCTTGTCAGCAGACAACGTCGAGCGCATTGCACGAGAGCTTCTTTAGCGGGGTTGCAGAGACGTTGCATGCAACGTCTCTGCACGTTTGTTTCGGGAGAGACTGATGAACACATCTCAGCAGCTGCATGCGGCAGGCCAATCGGTCTGGTATGACAACGTCGAACGCCGCCTGCTGAACAACGGTGAACTGGCGGGCATGGTCGCGCGCGGTGAGATCCGCGGCCTGACCTCCAACCCGACGATCTTCATGAATGCCGTCACCAAGTCGAACGACTACGATGCCGGATTGGCCCCGCTGGCGAGGGCCGGCAAGCCGGCCGAGGAGATCTTCTGGGAGCTGGCGATCGAGGACATCCAGGCCGCGGCCGACCTGCTGCGTCCGGTGTACGACGAGAGCAACCGGGGCGACGGCTACGTCAGCCTGGAGGTCAACCCGTACCTTGCCAACGATACGGCCCGCACCCTGGCCGAGGCCGTACGGCTCTGGCAGCGTGTCGACCGGCCGAACCTGATGGTCAAGATCCCCGCAACAATCGAGGGGCTCCCCGCGGTCACGGACGCGATCGCAGCCGGAGTCAACGTCAACGTGACGTTGATCTTCTCCCGCGAACGCTACTGGGCGGTGATGGAGGCGTACCTCAAGGGGCTCGAAAAACGACAGGCGAGTGGCCTGCCGCTCGACGGGATTGCATCGGTGGCCTCGTTCTTCGTCTCGCGCGTCGACACGAAGGTCGATGCGCACCTGGCGGCCCTTGTCGGGCGCGGTGGCGCCCAGGCAGCAGAGGCTGCCGAGTGCCTGGGCCAGGCGGCGATCGCCAACGCCCGGCTGGCCTACATGGACTTCAAGACCATTTTTGGCTCGGAGCGTTTCGCGGCGCTCGAGGCGAGCGGCGCCCGAGTGCAGCGGCCGCTGTGGGCCTCCACCGGGACGAAGAACCCGGCCTACAGCGACGTGCTGTACGTTGAAGAGCTGGTGGGCCAGGACACGGTGAATACCGTGCCGCCCGCCACGCTGGCCGCGTTCCTGGACCATGGCGTGGTGAGCGCGGGCACCCTGGAGCAGGATCTGGCCGGCGCGTATCAGTGTTTCGCCAGGCTCGAAGTGCTGGGAATCGCCATGGCAGACGTCACGCGCGAACTCGAGGTGGAAGGGGTCAAGTCGTTCGCCGGCGCGTGGAAGTCACTGCTGGACGCTGTGGAGACCAGCCGCCAGGCTGTGGTGGGCGGGTAGAACGGAAGAAGGAAAAGGGAAGTAGGAGGATTCCAAGTCTTCCATTTTCCTGCCTCCTTCAGTCAAAGAGGTGAGCATGACGTCAGACGTGTCCCTCAAGCAACGGGCGGCCGACGAGGTTCTCAGGCATGTCCGGTCGGGCATGATCGTGGGCCTCGGGGCCGGGAGCACCGCGACCCTTGCGCTGCGCGGGCTGGCCGCCAGGCTTTCCAGCGGCGAGCTGACCGGCATCCAGGGCATCCCCTGCTCGCGCATCATCGAAGGGGAGGCCCTGCGCCTGGGCGTCCCGCTGACCACCCTGGAAGACCAACCGGCCGATGAGTTCGGCCGCGTCATCGACCTGACCTTCGACGGCGCGGACGAGGTCGATCCGGCCCTGAATCTGATCAAGGGCGGTGGCGGCGCGCTGCTGCGCGAGAAGATCGTCGCCCAGGCCAGCCGGGAGGAGATCATCATCGTCGACGAGTCGAAGCTCTCTCCGGCACTGGGCACGCATTGGGCAGTCCCGGTCGAGGTCATCCCGTTCGGCTGGCGCACCCAGGCCGCGTACCTGGAATCCCTGGGCGCGCGGGTGACGGTGCGGCCCGGCAAGGACGGCATCCCCTACAGGACGGACCAGGGCAACCTGATCCTGGACAGCAACTTCGGTCCGATCATCCATCCGGATGACCTGGCCGCGCGGCTGGACGGGCGAACGGGCATCGTGTGTCATGGGCTCTTCCTGGGCCTGGCACGCGCGGTCATCGTCGCCGGTGCGTCCGGCATCCGCTACCTGACGCCACCGGCAGCCACGATGCGTCGATGAACGGCCTGATCGACGCCATCAA
>CAZMIS010000534.1:0-2842 GCA_964566325.1 uncultured Anaerolineales bacterium | reverse complement strand
CGCGCGGGCGCAGCATCTGGGGTTGGTTCTCGTAGACCACCGGGAGCAGCCAGTCCTCCAGGTCGATGGACTGGTTGAAGTAGGCGCGGCGGTCCTTGCGGTTGTGCAGCTCCAGCCGGCCGCTGCGCAGTGCTGCGGGCAGGGTGGCGCCTGCGAAGAGCTCGCGGTAGAACTCGGCCATCAACCGCTCGGCCGCGGTCACCGTGACCGAGTAGCCCATCGCCAGCACCATCTGTACGCCGGCCTGCATGAGCTGGCTGCCCAGGGAGGTCTCCTGCTCGCCGACCTGCTTGCCGCTCTGGCACGCGTTCAGCACCACGATGGGGATACCGTGCACCTGCAGCAGCCCGGCCAGCTCCGTTGCCTCCGCCGGATCGGCCTGCCCGGTCTCGCGATGTTCCAGGAATAGAAACGCCTTGACACCGTCATAGGACGCCAGCGGCTTACGGCCGTAGCGGCTCTGCACCTGGTAAGAGAGCCGCTCGGGTGCCAGCCCCTGCTCGAGCCGGTCGAACTGCTCGAACGTGAGCAGCCCGCCGTGCACGTCGAAGTGGATGACGTGGTAGTAGCCCGGGCCGGACCGCTCCTGGACTGCCTCCAGGTGGCGCACCAGCGCTTCGTAGGTGCCGGGCCGCAGGATATCCACCTGCACGCGCAGCTGGGCCCGGCGCAGCGTCTCGACCAAAGGCCGCGCGATGGTGCGATAGCCCACGTCCCGACTGCCGCCCGGCCGCGCGGTAACCAGGAGCACATTGGCCGTGGGTGCCTCGCGCAGCCGCGCCTTGACTGGCTGGGGTGTCAGGTTGCGCCGCACGAAGGTCGTCTGCAACGCCAGCGGCTGGGCCAGTTTGGGGTCCTTCAGCGCCTCCCAGTGCAGCCGCTGAAATGCCGGCCCGCCCGCGATCTCCACCGTCAGCCCCCCCAGGTTGCCCTGCGTCGCCGCGCGGTACTCCGCGTATGCCTCCGGGTTGGCGAGGAAGACCTGCCGGAAGAGCTGCTCACCGTACGCGGGGATGCTGGCTGCGGCGTTTTCCGCGCGCACCTGGTCCTTGAAGGGGAAGCGCAGGTGCTGCTCGAAGTACCATTCCAGCTCACGCTCCGCCTTGGCGTCGAAAGGGTCCTGGAACTGGATGGGGTATTCCGCGCCGTCGATGCTGACCACGGGGCCGGCGTGCAGGACTCCGCGCTCGCGGATGCTGATCGTCGCCATCGATGAGTTCCTCCGTGCCGATCAGGTTTCGTTCTCGACAGTAATGGTCGTCAGAACGCTGCCGTCGGGCTGCATACGCTGCTCGATGCGAGTGCGCTGTTGCACTCCACCCTTGAGCAAAGCTGCCTTGATCAGGTCATAAAGGGCGTTTGAGGCCAGGTTCACCAGGAGCGGCACGACGACCAGGCTCACCAAGTCGGCCGCGTACGGGTCGAACATGGTTGGGATGCCCGGCTTGACCTGGGCTGTGGCGTTCTCGCGGCATTCAGGGATGACGTTCCAGGCTGCGGCGAACTCTGCGGGGCTGATCTCCAGGTCAGGGTCGAGGCTGAGCGTGTAGATCATGGCGGGTCTCCTTAAGCGGGTGCGCATGTGCGGGGCAATCGGGCCGAGAACCGACCTGACAATCCGTGCTGCTGGTCGCTCGGCGAGTATAGCACAGCCGCGCGTTGCGCCGCAATATGACGCTCGGTAACATTATCATTTGGCTTGACAGGGTGCCTGCAGGGGTTGTTTCTCCTCGCGTTGTTGCCTTATACCCTCACCCCTTCATTCGCGACCCTCGCGGCGTCCACGTAGCGCAGGGGCATCGCCGGCGAACTCCACCCGCCGGCATCCTGCAGCCGGTCGAGCGGGGTGCCGTTGCGCGCGGCGCGCGTCGCCCAGGCGTGGCGCAGGTCGTGCGCGCTCAGGTCGGCCACCCCGATTGCCGCGCCCAGCTCACGTACGCGCGCGCTGATCGCGCGTTCGCTCATGCCGGCCGCGGTCAGGCGGCCGCCGCGCCGCGAGGCCCGCAGGAGGGGCCCGGCCGGCAGCAGGTCTCCCCCCGCCGCGCAGGCCTTCGCCGCGCGGCGCGTGTCGGCCGTGAGGCGGTGCAGCTGCGTCCGGTCCACCTTGGGGCGGTAGAAGCGCAGCTCGCCCAGCGCCAGGTCCAGGTCGCTCACCTGCAGCCGGCTGACCTCGCCCGCCCGCAGGCCGTGATCCAGCAGCAGGCACAGCAGCAATGTATCACGCCGGCCCTGGGGTGTGTTGGGCTGGGCCTTGAGCCGGTGGATCTGCTCCCACGTGAGCGGGACCGGCTCGGCCTTCTTGGCCCCGATCCGCGCGGTGGGCCGCGCCTCGTCTACCCGTTGACCCTCGGTGCGGCTGTAGCCCTGCACCGCGTGGATGGCTACGTATTCCCCCCGATCGAGCGCGCCGGCCTGCATGGCCAGGCGCGCGTAAACCTTCACCGTCGAGAGCGCGCCGTTGACTGAGCCGATGGCGTAGTCTTGCCCGAGCAACCAGCGCGCGAAGCCGGCCACGAGGCCCCACGTCACCCCGCGCCAGGCGCCGGGCTCGGCCCCCAGCTCGGCGGGCCTGGGAGGAGACTGGATGCCGGCCGCGGCCAGGTAGCGGCTGAAGAGCGCCAGGGCGTTGTCCTGCCGGCGCAGGGTGTTGGCCGCCTTGCGGCTGCGATAGTCGGCGAAGAGGCCGGCCGCGGCGTGCGCGTTGGCGACGCGGCCGGCCAGCTCGAGCGCGCGGTCGGTGTCGGGCGGGCGGGCAACGAGTGCTGCGGTGGCGGTCATGGGGGGGCCTCCTGGGCTGTCATAGCTTCCGATTCAATTGAATAATCAGTACCCATTATAGAAC
>CAZMIS010000533.1:0-2860 GCA_964566325.1 uncultured Anaerolineales bacterium | reverse complement strand
TCCGTCGAGATGCGATCGTGGACACCCACAGCATAGCACGAGGACGCCCCGCTGCAAGTTCCGCGCCACCGGCGCACCGGCACCGGCGCACCGGCACCGGCGTTCCGCGGCGCTTGTATGGCCAGCAAAGTTGCGTACAATGGAGCCACACGTGTGATGAGTTGCCCGCGCACCGGCGCATCATCAGCCGTGTCGCCCATCTGGCCAAGGAGGCAGGCCGCTCATGGCTGGCGAAGCAGATCCTACGAAACCGACGAGCAAGGCGGAACCCTCAGAGGCCGCGCCTGCGTCCGGGGTCCTCCCCACCCCGCCGGTCGCGCCCAAAGAGCCGGCCCACCAGGGCGGCTGGCTGGCCGGCCTGCTCAAGGTGGCCAGCATCTTCGCACCCCTGGTGGGCAAGGAATCTGCGGAGGTCGAGACGACGCCGGCCGAGCTGCGCGGCCGGCTGGCCGCGGCCATGGGCGCGATCGGCATCTTGCTGGCGAGCCTGCAGCTCCTCATGGGCGCGGTCGACCTGATCTCCCGCCCCATTGCCATGTTGGGGCGCCTGCTGCCGTACCTGATCGCGGCGCTGTTGGCCGGGGGTGCGCTGCTCTCGGCGAGGATCGCGCGGCGCTCGCCGTCCCTGCGCAGGCGGCGCCAGGCCATGGCACTTCTGCTGGTGATCGTGCTGGTCGGGCTGGGCTGGGGCAGCGTGGCGGCGTATCGCGCGTTCCGCCCGCCGGAGGGATTCCTGGTTTTGATCGCAGATTTCGATGGCGCCAGGGCCACGCGCAAGGGCGATTTCGCCCAACGCATCGGCTCGGAATTGATCGCCCAATTGAGCGACGTCGATGCCGGCGTCACGATCGAGCGCTCGCTGGAGGCCTATTCCGATGCATCGCTCGCCCGGGCTGCGGGCCGCAAACGGCAGGCTGCCATGGTCATCTGGGGCGCCTACGACGATTTCGGCGTCACCCCACACGTGGAGCTCCTGCGCGAGCCGGTCGCAAAGGAAGCAATGAGCATCCCGCGCCTCGTGCTGAACACGGTGCGTCCGGCGGGGCTCGGAGCCGGGCTCGGAGCCCCGCCCGCTACGCCCTCCCGGGTGAGCGATCTCTCCAACCTGACCCGCGCACCCCTGGCCACGACCGACCTGGAGTTGTTCGCTGCCCACGGCGCAGAGCAGATCACCTATGTGGTAGCGGCCATCCTTGCCACAGGTCTCCTGGCCGAGGGCCAATACGACGACGCCCTGGCCCTCTTCGACAGGTCCCTGGCCAACGCGCCCGCCGGAGACGCCGCGCTGGACGGCATGGAACGGGTCTACTTTGAGCGTTCCGTCACGCTGCACGCCTTGGGCCGGCAGGCCGAGGCCATCGCAGATCTGAAAAAGGCGATCGAGATCGACCCCGCGTTCATGCAGGCGCACTACAACCTGGCCATCGCCTACGCGGGCGGCTGCGTCGGCCCGGACGGTCTTGCGCAGGCCGTGTCTGAAGCCGGGAGCGCCGTCCGTCTCCAGCCGGACTACGCCGTCGCCCACCGCCTGCTCGGCAGCCTCTACCTGGAGGCCGGTCGCGCGGAGGACGCGCTGGCCTCAGCCCAGGAAGCGGTGCGACTCGACAACCAGGACCCCCTGGCGCTGCAGTTGCTGGCCGCGGCCCACGCGGCCTTGGGCCACGAGGCCGACGCCGCCGAGGCGAGCCGTCAGGCCGTGGCCTTGCTCCAGTCCGCGCTGGCCGGCAAGACCGGCGACGAGTACACGCTCCAGCTGACCCTCGGCGACGTGCACGTGGGCGCCGGCCAGTACGCGGAGGCCATGGCCGCCTACGAGGCCGCCGCCGGCCTTAAGGTGGACGCGGCCGCGCCGCATCGCGGGCTCGGCAACGCGTACTACTGGCAGGGCCAAGCCGATCAGGCCCTGGCCGAATATCGCCAGGCGGCCGCGCTGGCGCCGGACGACCCGGCCGCACCGCTGCTGATCGGCCTGATCCTGGCGGAACGCGGAGACCTGCAGGGTGCGATCGCTGCCCAGGAGACCGCAGCGACGCTATCTGCGTGCGATCCCGCGCCGCACCTCCTGCTGGGTGGGCTGTACTACGAGCAGGACGACCTGGCCAGGGCCGCCGCAGCCTATGAGTCGGCGTTGGCGCTCGATGCCACCAACGCCGACGCCTGGTACGTGTTGGCCAGCCTGCGCTATCAGTTGGACGACCCCGGTGCCGCGGCCGAGGCCGCACAGGAAGCCGTGGCCCGAGATCCTGACATGGTCGAGGCGCAGCGGCTGCTGGGCCGCGTGGAGCTGGACCTGGGAAACCCCGAAGGCGCCCTGGCGCCGGCCGAGGCACTTGTGCGCCTGGCGCCCGGCGATGCCGATGCGCAGGGGCTGTTGGGGGACGTCTACCTGGGCCTGCAACGCTGGCAGGAGGCGGCCGAGGCCTATGAGGCGGCGCTGACCCTGCAGGACGATGCCGGCACGCGGATCGTAGCGGGCATGGCCCGAACGCAGCTCGGCCAGGTCGACCAGGCGATCGGCCACTATCAGGCCGCCGCAGCACTGGATCCCGAAAGCCGGTGGGCATGGCAGAGCCTGGGCGCGGCCTACCAGCAGCAGGGCCAGTTCGAGGCAGCCGTCGACGCCTTCGAGCATGCCGTCGCGATCGAAGACGATGCGCTGGCGCGCGGCCAGTTGGCCGCCATCTATCAGCAGACCGGGGACACGGCGGCAGCCATCACCGAGTTCGAGCGGGCAGCCAGCCTCGATCCGGGTGAGGCCCGCTACCAGGTCCGGCTGGGCGGGCTGTATGCCGCCCGCGGCGAGGTCATCAGGGCCGAAGCCGCGTTCCAGGCCGCCCTGGCCATCGACGCGGAGAACGCA
>CAZMIS010000532.1:0-2872 GCA_964566325.1 uncultured Anaerolineales bacterium | reverse complement strand
CAGATGCGTTCCGCCCGGTGCGCGCCCGGTTGGACGTTGGCTCGCAGCCGTTGCGACATTATGTCGACGGACAGCTCCTGATTGCCGCGCAGGCAACCTCTGCCGCGGCCAACGCGCTCTACGGCGCGGCCGCGCTCGACATGCCGCGGCGCGGGGTGGCCCACGTGCGCGGGGGCGTCGGCAGCCTGGCTGAGGCCCTGACCGATGCGGTGCGCCGGCAGGGTGGCCGGGTGCTCAACCGCCAGCGCGTCACCTCCGTCGAGCCTGCGCCCTCGGGCAGTTATCGCATTCGCACGGAGCGCAAGGGCGAGTTCGACGCCCACACGGTCCTCTTCAACCTGCCGCCGTGGGACGCCGCGGTCCTGCTCCGCGACGCGGCGCCCCCAGCCTTGCGCCGCGCAGAGCGGCCCGCGGACGGCTGGGGCGCGTTCATGATGTATGTTGGGTTCGATGGGTCGATCGTGCCGCCCGGCGCGCCGCTGCACTACCAGGTCCTGAAGGACGGGTCGCCCGGCGAGGGGGCCAGCGTCTTCCTGTCGTTGAGCCTCGGGGGCGACGCACGGCGCGCGCCCGAGGGCCATCGCGCGCTGACCGTCAGCACGCACACGGATCTGCACGCCTGGTGGCGGCTCTTCGAGCACGACCGGCCCGCGTACGAGGCCCGCAAGGCGAAGTACGCGGAACGCGTGCTCGCGCTGGCCGAGGTCGCGCTGCCCGGGTTGCGCGGTGCGGCCCGCCTCGTGCTGGACGGCACGCCCGTCACGTTCCAACGCTTCACCGGGAGCTCCCTCGGCTGGGTGGGCGGCTTTCCCCAGACATCCCTCTTCCGGGCCTGGGGACCGCGGCTGGGCCGCGGGCTCTGGCTCGTCGGCGACAGCATCTTCCCCGGGCAGTCCGTGCTTGCGACCGCGCTGGGAGGCGCGCGGGTGGCCACTGCAGCCGGCCGCGACCTCGCCCACGCCAACTGACGCCCGACGCCTGATGATGATACAATATGCGCAACACGCATGGGGAGGTGAGGTATGAAGGTCGGTGTGGTCGGAGCGGGACAGGTCGGAAGCACAGCCGCGTATGCCATGGTCATGAGTGGCGTGGGTCGCGAGATCGTGCTGGTCGATGTCAGCCGTGAGCGCGCGCAGGCACAGGCCGATGATATCTCGCACGCCATCCCCTTCGCGCACCCGCTGGATATCCACGCGGGCGATTACAGCAACCTGGCAGGCAGCCGCGCGGTCGTGATCGCGGCCGGCGTCAACCGCCAGCCGGGCGAGACGCGGCTCCAGCTGCTGCAGCGCAATGCGGCCATCTTCCGCCAGGTCGTGCCCCAGGTGCTGGAGCACGCATCGGACGCGGTGTTGATCATCGCCACCAACCCGGTCGACATCACCACCCACCTGACTGCGCGCTTTGCGGCCGAGGGCGGCGTGCCCTCCTCCCGCATCGTCGGGTCGGGCACCACGCTGGACACCGCCCGTTTCCGCGCGCTGCTCAGCGACCATCTCGGCGTAGACCCGCACCACGTGCACGGGTACGTCCTGGGCGAGCACGGCGACTCCCAGGTGCTGACCTGGTCGCTGGTCACGGTGGGCGGCGTGCACCTCTACGAATACTGCGACCTGCGCGGCATTTCCATGACGCCCGAGGTGCAGGCCGGCATCGATAGCGGGGTGCGGTTCGCGGGCAAGTCGATCATCGCAGGCAAGGGTGCCACGTATTACGGCATCGGCAGTGCGTTGGCGCGCATCGTGGACATCATCCTGCACGACCAGCGCGCCATCATGACCGTCTGCACGCCGCAGGCCGAGGTCGCGGGCGTGCGGGACGTCACCGTCTCCATGCCCCAGCTGCTCGGCGGACAGGGCGTCATCGCCAGCCTGCCCATCGCGCTGGACCCCGACGAGACCGCGCTTCTCCACGCCAGTGCGGGCACGGTGCGCGAGGCCATCGAGAGCCTGGAGACACCTTGACCTATTTCGGATTTCTTCTGCGGTACGTCGGCATTCCGCTGCTGATCATGGCCGGCCTGACCCTGTGGGACGTCTCCCGCGGGCGCCGGCCGCGTCCGGGGCTGGACAACATGCCCGGCTGGTTCCTGGTGCTGGCGCACATCGTCGCCGCGGTCGTCTGGACGACGCCGTGGGACAACTACCTGGTCGCCACGGGCGTCTGGTACTACGATCCCGCCCTGGTGACCGGCATCACCCTCGGCTGGGTCCCCATCGAGGAATACACCTTCTTCGTCGTCCAGACGCTGCTGACCGGCCTGTGGGTGCTCTGGCTCGCACGGCGCCTGCCCGCGGTCTCGCAGCCCGTGCCGCAGCGGCCGCGGCTCCGGCTGATCGCGGCGGCCGTCACCGCGGCCGTTTGGCTGGCGGCGGTGGTCCTCTTCTTCAGCCGCTGGCAGCCTGGCACATACCTGGCGCTGGAGGTCGGCTGGCTGCTCTTCCCCGTCATCCTCCAGCTGCTGGTGGGAGCGGATGTGTTGTGGCATCACCGGCGGCTGGTGCTGCTCGGGCTGCTGCCGCCGTGGCTCTACCTGTCCGCCGCCGACTACCTGGCCATCGGATCGGGCACGTGGACGATCGCACCGGACCAGACGACGGGGCTCATGTTCGGCGGCGTGCTGCCCGCAGAGGAAGTACTCTTCTTCTTCCTGACCAACATGCTGATCGTCTTCGGCATGGTGCTGTTTCTCGCCACCGACAACGCGGCCGCCAGGCGGTTTGCGCGGCGCACCCTGCGCCATACGCCACAGTCACAAGAGGGCCCCGCAGATACGACTTCAATCGCCAACGTGCGAAAACCTCGTGGAGGATTCGGATCATGACCGAGACACAGCAAGTCATCTACTCCATGGTGCGCGTGGGACGGG
>CAZMIS010000531.1:0-2876 GCA_964566325.1 uncultured Anaerolineales bacterium | reverse complement strand
GCCCTTGGTGGTGTGCGCCACGATGATCGTCGGCCGGCCATGAATCTCGCAGGCGGTGTCCAGTGCTTCGAGCACCTGGCGCAGGTTGTGGCCGTTGATCTCCAGCACCGCCCAGTTGAACGCGCGCCACTTATCGATCAGCGGTTCCAGCGGCATGATGTCGTGTACTGAACCATCGAGCTGCACGTCGTTATAGTCGAGGATCGCGGTCAGGTTGGCGGCGCGGAACTTCGCGGCGGCCAGCGCACCCTCCCAGACGATGCCGCCCTGGATTTCGCCGTCACCCATGAGCACGTAGGTCCGGTAGCCCAATCCTTGCCGCCGGGCAGCCAACGCCAGGCCCACCCCGATGGCGATGCCGTGGCCCAGCAGCCCTGACGTCATGTCCACGCCGGGGGTTTTCAGGCGGTCCGGGTGGCCCTGCAGGTGGCACGCCAGCTCTCCCCAGTGCTCCAGGTCCGCGCGCGGGAAGAAGCCGCGGCGGGCGAGCGCCGCGTACAGGATCGCGGACGCGTGGCCCTTGCTGAGGATGAAGCGGTCGCGCTCCGGCCAATCGGGCCGCGCCGGATCGATGTTGAGCTTGTGGAAGAAGAGCGCGGCCATGATCTCCGCGGCAGAGAGCGAGCCGCCCGGATGGCCCGCGCCGCGGCGGTGGATCATCTCGAGGCTGGCCAACCGCAGCTCGCGCGCCCGTTCGGCCAGCTCACTCAGCAGCGCCTCCGAATGATAGGCGGATGAAGGCGGAGTCATCATGAGACGCTATCCTTTGCCCCTCGGGGCCCGCGCCAGCAGCACGGACTTCAGTCCCGCCGAAGGCGCGGCATCATCGATCGCAGCTACGTCGAGCAGCTCCCACATGCCCGGGTAGCTCAGCGCGGGGCCGAGGTGCTCGTCGGGCAGCGCGGCGATGATCTCCGGCCAGGTGCGGTGCGTGGCCTCCGACACCCGCCACAGCGCCGTGCGAGACGCCCGCTGCGGCTCCCGGCGGTGGGCGGGGAAGCCGCGGCCGCGTTCGACGCTGAAATAGGCGTCAAAGATCATCCGCAGATTGACATCGCCGGCCCAGCCGTAACCCTGGTTCAGCATCAGCGAGATGCAGTTGCCATCGTTGATCTGGGCAAAAAGCCAGGCATCGAGTGGGGTCAGGATGTGGCCGCAGAAGACGCCGGGGTACTGCATCGCCGAGTTGAGATAGCCTTGCCCGGTGCCACAGCCGCCCACCACCAGGTCCACGCGTTTCAGGTGGAGCAGGAGCCCGGTCATCAAGCCGGTGTGGATGTACTGGAGCTCCGGCGGCTCGCCGGCCTTCTGCATGCCGGCGTTCACGATGTCGTGTCCGCGGCCTGACAGGACCGCCACGATGTCGGCGTTGCGGTCGGCCGCGCTGGTCTCATTGATCACTGCGATTCTCATGCTGCACTTCTCCCATATCTGAGAAAGTGGTGGTTCTCATACCCTTGATACATCACCACCGGCGGCACATCCATCGTCGTTTATCCGCAGGCGCCTTCATTTGTCCCGAAGCTCAGCCGCGCCGAGAGGGCCTTCCCGATCTCCTGCACGGCCCGGGCGGTCGTGGGCAAGCTCTCCAGCGACATCCGGCTCGTGGGGCCGGAGACGCCGATGGCGGCAACACAGCGATTGCGAAAGTCGCACACCGGCACCGCAATGCAGCGTACCCCGTGCTCGAACTCCTCGTCGTCGATCGCATACCCCTGCTTACGCACCTTATCCAGGTGGCTTTGGAGTGCGCCGGGGTCGGTAATGGTGCGGATGGTATACGAACCCAGGAGTGTCGCGACCGGTGCGTTCGCGTACGCCAGCAGCACTTTGCCGAGCGCGGTGCAGTGCAGGGGGGCCAGGGTGCCCACTCCGGTGTTTACGCGCAGTGATGAGGCTGATTCGGCCTGATCGATATACAAGGCCTGACCCTGGGCCAGGATGGCCAGGTGCGCGCACTCCCCGGTGGCCAGTACGAGCTCATCGAGAAACGGTTTGGCCACCTCGCGCAGCTTCATGCGGGACAGCAGGCTGCGGCTCAGGCGCACGACCTGGGGGCCCAGGTAGTAGCGCCGGGTGTCCGGGCTTTTCTCTGCGAACCCGTAGGTTGCCAGGGTCTGCAGGAAGCGCGACATGTTGCCCTTGTCGATGTCAAACCGCTCCGCCAGCTCGGTGATGCTCAAGCCGTCCGCCGCGTCGGCCAGTGCGTTCAGGATCTGCAGGCCGCGCGCCAGGGTCTGGATTTCGCTCATAGATGATCCTTTCCTGGGCGTGAAGCGCTCATCCTTTACCGGCGCTGGCGATTATACAACGCGGTTGTGGAAAAAACAACTCCAGCGCGCCTCCTAAGCAATGCCGAAAGGTCGAACCGGGCTTTGGCCATCGAATCTCCGGCAAAGTCCAGGTCTCACGGCGCGAATGTTGCAATAAAAACAATCCCGTCATATACTGCACAACATCACCACCGGCTCCACCTGTCGTCAGGCTAACCTTCATATTCCTGGCCGGGAGGGCATCATCATGGACCCGAATGCGCCTGAGACATCATTGCGCGCGGCGCGTACAGCCCGCGCTGCCGTGATTGCGGCCGCGGGGAGCATCCAGGCAGCGCGCGACAGCGGCGCACTGTCCCGCACGATCGATACGACCGTATCGGAAGCGCTGGTGCTCGGCCTGTTGGCCCAAGGCGTGCACACCTTCCTGACCGTGCTCGGCCACGGCTCGACGGAAATCGGCGAGATCCTGCGCATCTATCACCAGGCAGGGCTGCTGCGGGCTTATGGCCTGCGGAGCGAGCTCGAGGCCTCGCATGCGGCCGCCGCTTTGCGCTGGACAACCGGGGAAAAGGCCGCGGTGGTCACCTCCATCGGCCCCGG
>CAZMIS010000530.1:0-2879 GCA_964566325.1 uncultured Anaerolineales bacterium | reverse complement strand
CAGCCAGGTCTACGTCGATCCGCTCGCCATCGCTGTGTCGACCCGCCAGGACGGCGCGCTGGTCGCTCTGGACACGATGCGCGCGCTGCGCGCGGAGGCGCCCGAGGTGAAGTTCAGCATCGGGCTGAGCAACATCTCGTTCGGCCTGCCCATCCGCAAGGTCGTGAACCGGGTGTTCCTTACCCTTGCGCTGCAGGCCGGGCTGGACGCAGCGATCATGGACCCGCTGGACGACTCGCTGTACAGCGAGCTGCTCGGCGCGGAGCTGGTGCTCGGCAGAGACCGGTTCTGCCGCAAGTACACGGGGGCCTTCCGGGCGGGGCGGATCGTCGCCTGACGCTACGCGTGGCCGGCGACCGGGCGCCGGCCTGAATCTGCCGCCAGTCAGCCTCGACGCCATCCAGCGGCGTGCCGCACGGAGGGCTGCGTCACCGCACCTCCACCCGGCCGATGATCGCAGAATCGTCGCGCACGCGCCCCTCCGGGCCCACGACGGGCGGCCGCCACCCATCGCTTGTTCGATATAACCCGACGCGCAGCTCGTAGAGGCCGGGCGCCAGGGCTGAGGGCAGGCTCACCCGATATTTATCGCGCAGCGCCATGCCCGGCTCCCACGCCCACGTGGGCCAGGCGCCCTCAAACGGCGCCTGGTCGCCCTGGGCCGCCGGCTGCGGCTCGGCGCCCAGCAGATGGACGAACACCTGGTACTCATCGGTGATGCGCGTTTGGGCCTCCCAATACAGGGTCAACGCCAGGTCCTGCCCGGGTCGCACAACAACGGACGGCAGATCGTATCCGAGCAGGGCCACCTGTTCCCCGAAATCGAATCGCATCGGGTTGGCGATGGCGTAGTCGGGAGAACCCAAGGGCAGCAGGCGGACCGTCCCAAGGCTGCTTCCGGCATCCAGTCCGTTGCTGTCGACCAACTCAAGACCGCTGGGATCGCTGCCGCTGAAACGATAGGAGCCGACATCGAGGCGCAGAACTGCCGGTGCGGTAGCAGTCTCGACGATCGGAATGTGATACGTGTCTTTGAGAACCGCCCCTGTTGGCAAGAGACTGGTGGGCCAGGCGCCCAGGCCAGGATAACTGTCGACCTGTCCGATCGTCGATGATCGCTCCACCGCGTGGATGAAGACGACCAGGTTCTCCTGGGTCGGGGCGACTGACTGCCAGTACAGCGTCACCGGCGCCGTCTCACCCGGGTGCACGGTGTCTTGCGGCAGCTCGTAGCCCAGCAGGCGCAGTGATCCGTCGAAAACGAGATCGAGCGGGATGGCGGTCGCCGGCACCTGGTCGACCCGAAGCAGCGGCGGCCTGGCATACGCCGGCGCGATCACCAGGAGCGGGACGGCCGCGGCGGTCGCCAGCAGCACCCCGCCCGCCCCCGCCCATGCCGGTGCGTGCCAGCGCTGCGGGAGCCAGCCTGCCAGGCCGTAGCTCAACACGACGGCCACCGCGCCGATCGCAGGAAACAGCAAGCGCCCCTGCGAGGCGGCCGTCTGCAGCGTCCAACGCACCAGGAACACGAACACCAGCGCCGTCCAGGCGACCAGGAGGGCGACCAGCGATGCCTGCATCGTACGCAGGCGCTCCCGATAGCGCAGGACCAGCGGAATCCAGCCGGCCAGGCCGATCAGCGACAGGGCATCGTACAGCCGGTACAGCCAGACCGAGCCGGTGACATTGAACCCGCCGAACACGCCCCAGTAGGACATCCGGAAGCCCTGGAACTCTGCCAGCAGATCGCCGGGCGACAGGGGCGCCGGCCGCCGCCCGGCGATCGCCAGCATCACGTTCAGCCCGGTCGGGTCCCCGTACAGCTGCCAGTTGCGGACGTACCACCATCCGGCAATCGCGGCAACCAGCAACCCCAGCACTGCGCCGAAGACCACCCAGGCACGCCAGGCGCGCTTCCGGGCGGCCACGATCGTGAGAACGACTGCAGCCAACGGCATCAGCAAGGCGCCGCTGAGCTTGGTCAGCGCGGCCAGGCCCAGCGTCACCCCCAGCGCTACCAGTTGGACGGGGGTGATCCACCCCTGCCGCAAGGTGCGCACCAGCAGCCAGAGCGCAAACGCTGCCAGCGGCGCCACCAGGTTGTCGTTGTTCACCGACCCTGAAATGAACAGGAACATCGGGTTGAACGCCACCAGCGCGGCAGCGGCCGTGGCGAGATCACGCCGTCCGGGCGCGACCTCACGCGCGATGAGATAGGTCAGCCAGACCGTGAACGCCTGCAGCAGAACGGAGAGCCAGCGGATGAGGTGGACGGCGAGGGTCGTGCCGCGCCACGGGAACGCTTCGCGATCGGTGTGGACGATCATGTTCTTGTTGCCGGGGGCAAGGGGTTTGCCCACGTTGGCGTGGGGGTTGTACCACAGCCGCTCGCCCAGGTCGTCGGTGTCGATCCAGGCTGTTACCAGGGCTGCCAGCGCATAATAGAGCGGCGGCTGGCTGCCTTCCTGGTTCCACATGGCCGGCGATGCCGGATCCTGGACCGGCAGTCCGCTGCCATCGGCGATGTGCTTGACCACGGGGTAGTGCCACAGCTCGTCCGATGCCTCGAATACCGGCGTGACGAGGCTGTAAATGACGCCCAACGCCAAGAAGAGCACCAGCACGCCGGCCATCGCAGGCGTTGTGCGTTTCATGAACCCTCCGGCACGATTGATAGAGAGCTGCCGGCGCGTCGCGATGCGGCTCAGCTCAGCGGGTTGGGCCGGGCGAGCCGGGCCAGGGCCTGCGCACCGAGCCGCGGCTTGGGGTAGCCCAGCACCTCGCCGAAGCGGCGCCCCGCCTCCCAGTCCGCGCGCGCCCCGGCGATTTCCTCCGGCGTGCGCGCGACGAAGTTCCACCACATCAGGATCTGCTCCCCG
>CAZMIS010000529.1:0-2895 GCA_964566325.1 uncultured Anaerolineales bacterium | reverse complement strand
CCTGCTCACCGGGCTCTCGATGTAGGGCATGCGGATCCTGCGCTCGGCCTTGGTGGTCAGCAGCCGCATGATGGGCGGCTGGATGATGGGCACCAGGCTCATGTAGGTGTAGGCCGCGACTGCGATCGGTGCGAGCAGGTGTGGCGCCAGCTTGGACGCCACGAAGATGCTGGTCGGGCCGTCGATGGCGCCGATGATGCCGATGGACGCGGCCTCGGGCAGGGTGAACTGGCCCGTGGCCAGCGCCAGGAGCAAGACGGCGAAGATGCCGAACTGGCCGGCCGCGCCGACGAGCACCATGCGGGGGTTGGAGAGCAGCGGTCCGAAGTCGGTCATCGCGCCGATGCCGATGAACAGGATCAGCGGGAAGAGCTCGGTCTCGATGCCGGCCTTGTAGAGCGCGTAGAAGACGCTGCCTGTCTGTGGCTCGCCGGCCATGATGGCGCGCAGGTCGAGGCCCATGCCCGCGCCGGGAATGTTGGCCAGGATGGCGCCCACCCCGATCGGGATGAGGAGCACCGGCTCATACTCCTTCGCGATGGCCAGGTAGATGAGGATCCCACCGACCGCCAGCATCAGCACGTTGGCCCATGTCAGCTGCTGCATGCCGGCGAAGATGGACAAGATGTTGTCCCATCCGATTTGCATGTCAGCCCCCTTAGGCCAGGCGCACGAGGACCTCTCCGTAGGCGACCGTGTTGCCCGCAGAGGCAACGATTTCGCTGACGGTGCCGGCGAAGTTCGCCCGAATCGGGTTCTTCATCTTCATGGCTTCCAGCACGCAGACGACCTGGCCGGACTCGATCGCATCGCCGACCTTGACGTCGATGGAGAGAAGCGTTCCCGGCATCGGCGACGTGATGTCGTGCCCGCCGTTGGCGCCCGCGGGCGTGGCCGGCCGCGCGACCTTGACGTTGGGCAGCGGCGGCAGCGTCGGTGGCTCAGGGGCCGGCCGCGGCGCCTCGGCGCGGATCGGTGCAGGCGTGACGGTGGTTCCTACGCCCGAGACAGTGACATCGAATGGCTGGCCGTCGACCACGACCTGGAGCGGCGTGGCGCCGGGGTCCGGAATCTCAACGTGATACTTCTTGCCCTGGATCGTTACATCGAAAGTTGGCACAGGATGTCCCTTTCTTGTCGCCGCGGTCTTCAGTCGGCGCCGAAATCGTGGGGTCGCTCGATGACGCGCACGGGCTGCCAGGAGTGGAGCGCACGCGCGCGGTTTCCCGTCACCCAGGAGGGCGCGACGCGGCCGTGTTCGAAGGCCGGCCCGCTCGGGGCCTCGAACAGGAGCGGCAGCGCGTTCGAAAGCAGTGCGCCCGCAACCACCGCGGCCACGTGCGCACGCTCGGCCGTCAGTGCGGCCTCGGCGTCGAGCGCGGCCTGCCGGCTCTCGGCCACCGTTGCCGCTTCGGCCCCTTCAGCAATCGCACCTGGCGCCTTCTGGACCGGTTCGGCAGCGTCCTTGAGCACGGTGCCGAGCAGTTTCAGGAGGGCCCAGAGCAGCGCCAGGGAGGCGAAGACGAGCCCCATGCCCAGGGCCGTGATGATGAGCCCCGATTTGAGCAATTCTCCGGTCGTTGGATTCACTTCGTCACGCTCCGTGCGTCATATCGGCATCAGGCCGTGCTTCTTCGGCGGATTGCTGGCCACCTTCGAGCGCAGGATCTCGAGCGCGTTCACCAGGCGCAGCCGCGTGTAGCTGGGCTCGATGACCTCGTCGATCTGGCCCATGTCTGCGGCGGCGTACGGGTTGTGGAAGCGATCGATGTACTCCTGGAGCAGTTTGCGGCGCAGCTCGGCGGGATTCTCCGCGTTCTTCAACTCCTCGCGATAGAGGATGTTGATGGCGCCCTCGGGACCCATGACCGCGATTTCCGCAGTCGGCCACGCGTAGGCGAGGTCGGTGCGCATCTGCTTGCTGCTCATCGCGATGTACGCGCCGCCCATGGCCTTGCGGATCACGACGCTGATCTTGGGCACGGTCGCCTCGCAGTACGCGTAGATGACCTTCGCGCCGTGGCGGATGATGCCGCCGTGCTCCTGCGCGACGCCCGGCATGTAGCCGGGTGTGTCGACGAAGGTGATGATCGGCAGGTTGAACGCGTCGCAGAAGCGCACCCAGCGCGCGATCTTGTCCGACGAGTCGATGTCGAGCACGCCGGCGAGGTGCATGGGCTGGTTCGCGACCACGCCGACGGGGAAGCCGTCGAGCCGGGCCAGGCCGACCAGCGCGTTCTTGGCGTAGTGCGCGTGCACTTCGAGGAAGCTGCCCCGATCGAAGACGCTCGAGATTGCCTGGCGCATGTCGTAGGGTTGGCTCGAATCATCGGGCACCAGGTGGTCGAGGATGTCGTCGCGGCGCGCGGGGTCATCGTAGGGATGCACGCGCGGCGGGTCTTCGCTGTTGTTCTGGGGCAGGTAGGAGAGGATTTCCTTGATCAGGCGGAACGCGGCCAACTCGTCATCGGCCGCGAAATGGGCCACGCCGCTGCGCACGTTGTGGGCGACCGTGCCGCCCAGCGTGTCGAAGTCCACCTCCTCGCCCGTGACCGCCTTGATGACGTCGGGCCCCGTGATGAACATGTAGCTCGTCTTGCGGACCATGACGATGAAGTCGGTCAGGGCGGGGGAGTAGACCGCACCGCCTGCGCACGGCCCCAATTGGACCGAGATCTGGGGGACGACGCCCGAGGCCATGACGTTGCGCACGAAGAGCTCGCCGTACGCGGCCAGGCTGCGCACGCCTTCCTGGATGCGCGCACCGCCGGAGTCGTTAGGCCGATGATCGGGATGCCGGCCTCGATGGCCAGGTCCTGGATGCGGCTGATCTTCTGCGCCTGCACTTCCGAAAACGAGCCGCCCAGCACGGTGATGTCTTGCGCGTAGACGGCC
>CAZMIS010000528.1:0-2927 GCA_964566325.1 uncultured Anaerolineales bacterium | reverse complement strand
GCTGACCAGGTGCTGCAGATCTTCCTCGACCTCGCGCCCAGCCGGTCGCGCCCGGGCGGAGCTCTTCGCCGTCCAACAACCGGACGCGCGCCGGCACTTCCGATGCGCCGCTGAAGAAGTCCACCCGCTCGCTGTGTTTGATCGCGGCATGCCAGTCATCGTTGCGCACCAGCCGCAACCGCACGTCGATGAGCGTGGTCGGGCGCAGCGCGTTCGGCCGGGCCACGACCATCCCCCGCCGCAGGTCGTCCGGGTGGACGCCGGTCAGGTTGATCGCGACGCGGCTGCCCGGCAGGCTGACCTCGACCGCGCGTTTGTGGGTCTGCAGGCCGCGGATGCGCGCCTTGAGGCCGTCGGGCAGGATCTCGACCTCATCGCCGGCCGCAAGTTGGCCGTCGCTGAGCGTGCCCGTCACGACGGTCCCGAAGCCGGCAATGGTGAACACCCGGTCGATCGGCAGCCGCGGCCGCCCCTTGTCGCGGCGCGGCGGCACGGTGGCCAGGACGTCGGACAGTGCCTGGCGCAGCTGTGGGAGGCCTGCGCCCGTGCGCGCGGAGACCGGCACGATCGGCGCATCGGCAAGACAGGTGCCGTCGAGGGTGGCCCGCAGGTCGGCTTCGACCAGGTCGATCCAGCCTTCTTCCGTCACGGCATCGGTCTTATTGAGCGCCACCACGCCGGTGGGCACCTCGAGCAGGTCGAGGATGGCGAGGTGTTCGCGGGTCTGGGGCATCACGCCTTCGTCCGCGGCCACGACGAAGAGCGCCGCATCGATGCCGCCCACGCCCGCCAGCATGTTCTTGATGAAGTCGATGTGCCCCGGGACGTCGATGACGCCGACCGACTCGCTGGCCGCGCCTTCCTCGGCTTCACTGGGCGGTGGGAGGGTCAACCACGCGAAGCCGAGATCGATCGTCATCTCGCGCTCTTTTTCCTCGCGCAGACGATCCGGGTCGATGCCGGTCAGAGCCAGAACCAGGGTCGATTTGCCGTGGTCGACGTGGCCTGCGGTGCCGATGACTCGCATGGGCGGAATCAGGCCTCCGATTTGGGCCGGGCGCCGAGCGCGGCTCCGACGGCATCCAGCAGGCGCTGCGTGTTCTGCGTCTGGGCGGTCCCCAGGGCTTCTTCGAGGCGCCACACTGCCTCGATCTCACGCTGAAGCAGCGCAAGCTGGCGCTCGATGCCCGGGAAGCGCTCCGCGAGCTTCTGGTTGATCTTCGCCTGTTCGCCCAGGGCGTAGTTCCACCCGAGCGATTCTTTCTTCCAGCGCTGTTCGTTTTCCGTCTGCCAGTCGGTGAGCTCCTTGCGCTGGCGCTCCTCGGCCAGGCGCTGCAGCTCTGAGATCTGTTTCTGCTCGCGGATGATCTGGGCCTGGAACTCCTCCAGCGCCTTCAGGGCCCGTCCGGCTTGTTCGTGCCTCACCTCGAACTCGCGCAGCCGCAAGGACTGTTGCTCGATGGCGGCCTTTTGCTCCGCAAAATCCTGTTCCCAGATGCCCATCTGGCGGCTGCGTTCCACCTCGGCCAGCTTTTGCGCCTCAATGAACGTCTTCTGTTCCTGCTGCAATTGCTGGGGGATCGGCTGGATGCGCTGCAGTTCACGGTCCAGTCGCTGCAGGTGCTCTTCGAGAACGGGAATGCGGGCGCTGACTGCCTCGGTGCGCTTGAGCAACTCCGTATTGTCGCCCTGAAGCTGGGCGATCCGCTTGTTGTCCTGGGCACGCTGTTCGACCATGTACGGCAACGTGCGCGTCCGCTCTTCCAGGTCCTTCGTGACGTTGTTCAGGGAGACCCGGAGCGCCAGCAGCATCTCGCCGAGGCGCTGGTCCTCCGCCTGGCGGGTGACGAGGTCTTCCTCGACGCGGCCGATCCGGCTCAGCTCCTTGCGCACCTCCGCGATGCCGCGGCCGAGGCTGTCCCGGTCGCTGACGCGCGCACGCTCCGCTTCGCGCTCCGCGGTCAGCCGGCCCTCCGTCTGCTTGTCCAGCAGCACCACGACCTCGCTCTTGAGTTGCTGCAGCGCCTGCTCGATCTGCGTGAAGCGCGTCAGCTGCGCGTGGGTGCTGGCCAGGCGGCTCTCGAGATCCTGGATCCGGCGTGACTGCTCTTGCTTCTCGATGGCCATGCTCTGGACGCGCTGGTCCATCCGGGCGAGCTCCTCGCGATCTCGGCGATGTTCCTCATCGAGCCAGGCTACCATCTGATTCAGTTGCGTTAGGTCCATTGGAATAATGCCTCAGTCATTAAGTTCGACGATCGTGTTGGTTTGCAGGAAGACCACACGCTCGCCGATGTTGGTGGTGCGGTCTGCGAATCGTTCCAGGTTGTGTGAGACCCAGAGGAGATAGGTCGCACGCGTGATCGTGCGGGGATCGGTGATCATGATCAGCAGTAATTCGCGGAAGACCTGATCGTTCAGCTGATCGACCTCCGTGTCGCGCGCGGCAAGGCTGCGCGCCATCTCCACGTCGCCGCGTATGAAGGCATCGACCTGCCCCATGAGCATTTCCCGCCCGATCTCGGCCATGCGGGGAACATCGATCAGCGGCTTGAGCAGGGGTTGATCGGCCAGTCGCTGCGCCAGCACTGCAACGCCCTTGGCATGGTCCGCCATACGCTCGAGCTCCCAGCCGATCATCGAGATGGAGAAGATCAGCCGCAAGTCGCGCGCTACGGGCTGCTGGCTCGCGATGAGGGTCAGGCAGGTTTCCTCGATCTCCCGCTGCGCCTGGTTGATCTGCTGATCACTCGCGATGACTTCCCTGGCCAGTTCTTCATCCCGGTCAGCCAATGCCTTGACGGACTGCTCCTGTAGCTTGTTGACCATCGCGGCCAGGTTGACGAGTTTCTCTTTGATGTGCGCCAGTTGTAGGTCGAAATTCTGCCGGGTCACGTTTGTGCTCCTTATCAGGGACGAACTGTGGC
>CAZMIS010000527.1:0-2955 GCA_964566325.1 uncultured Anaerolineales bacterium | reverse complement strand
GGTTGGCGTCGTGCCGCGCCCGCTGCCGCACATTGGCGAACAGGTGCGAGGGCAGGATGTAGAAGCCCTTCTCCTTGACCGTTTCGGCGCGGCCCTGCTCGGCATCCGCGTCGGGAAGCGTGGCGTAATCGAAGTCCTTATCGCCAGCGCTGCGCTCTTGCAGGTTCAGATACGCGGTCAGGTTCTCCGAGATGAAGCGGTAGAACAGCATGCCGAGCACGTAGCTCTTGAAATCCCAGCCATCGACGCTGCCGCGCAGGTCATTAGCGATACGCCAGATCGTCTTATGCAACTCGGCGCGTTCGATTTCCTTGACGTTGCTCACGACCGGAAATCCCCGCTCGGTCCACCCTTGTCCGCCTGCTTGCCCATCCGTCCCGCTTCAATCGCCTTTAGCCGTTCATATTCCTCGACGGCGAGCACGACTACGACGCCGCGCCCGTGCTTCTCGATCTGCACAGGCCCGGCCCGCGCGGTATCGATCATCAGGCCGAAGCTGTTCTTCGCCTCTCGCGCCGACATGGTTTTCATGACCCAAATCTCGCCGATTCCACCTTGGATCATTTAGGGCGAAATAGCTCTTTTAGGCAATCGCGAAATGGGCAGGCCGCGCGATGGCGGGCGGCGCTGCGATATGTGGGGTCTCCGCGCCGCCCGCCATCGGTCACGCACCATTGGATTGGCCCGGCTCGGCGATAAGATTCGTGCTGTCGCGTTCCGTATCGAACGCCAGCTTTCCCTTGGTGGCCCAGAGCGCCAACGCCTTCTCGCGTTCATCGCTTTGGAGCTTGTCGGCCATCCAGAGCAGCGCGCCAAGGATCACGGTGCGGTCGTCGCTGGTCAGGTCCACGATGCCCGCCTTGACGACGAGACCGCCGAGTTCGATCAGGTGCCGTGTGCGCTTGCGGCGCTCGACTTGCCAGGTGCGCATGTCATGCCGCGCCCGTTGTGCCTGATGCCGATTGCGGGCTGTCCGGTTGCGGTTGAGCGCTGCCAGCGTCGCGGTCAGGTGGTGACGTAGATCGTCGCGCCCGGCTCTGAAAGAACGCGGCACCGCGCTTGGCCCATGCCTCCCTCTTCCCGGCATCCTTGGTTTCGGCCAGCACGACTAGCGCGCCCGCAAGTTCGTCGGCGGTCAGCGCGTCGGCTCCGGTCGAGATCACCAGTTCGCCGAGTTGCTGCACCTTGCGGGCTTTCAGGCCTCGCGCCTTGTCCTCAAGCACCTTCAGTTCCGCGTCAAAGTCCCGTAGCTTGCGCATCATGTCCTCCGTAAGCAGTCGATGAAGGGATGATAGTTTCGTGCCTGCTGAAATGCTGTAAGGTTGCCGGGACGGGCTGAAACAGCGCGAGCAGTCCCGAGAAATTAGTTTCGAGGGCGCGCTTATACGTCGTTCCGACGTGCGCTTGAGGGCAGTATCTGGTCGGTCGCCATGGCGATCTACCATTTCTCCGTTCAGGTCATCGGACGCGCGGCGGGCCGCAGCGCGGTTGCCGCCTCCGCCTATCGCTCCGCCTCGCGGCTGCGCGACGACCGGCTGGGCCGCGATCAGGACTTTTCCGCCAAGCGCGGCGTCGTCCATTCCGAGGTCATGCTGCCGGAGAACGCGCCGGAGGAATGGAACAACCGCGAAAAGCTTTGGAACGATGTGGAGGCGTTCGAGAAAAGGAAGGACGCCCAGCTTTGCCGCGAGGTGGAGTTCGCCCTTCCGCGTGAGATGACGGAGCGCCAAGGCATCGAACTGGCCCGCGATTTTGCCCAAGCCGAATTTGTCGATCAGGGCATGATCGCCGACGTGAACGTGCATTGGGATATGGGTGAGGACGGAATGCCCAAGCCCCATGCCCATGTCATGCTCACCATGCGGTCGGTTGACGAGAACGGGTTCGGCCAGAAGGTGCGGGACTGGAATCGCACGGAGATGGTCGAGCGATGGCGCGAGCGATGGGCCGAGCTTGCCAACGAACGCCTTGCCGAACTCGACATCGACGCGCGGATCGACCATCGCAGCCTTGAAGCCCAGGGCATCGACCTTGAACCGCAGACCAAGATCGGCGCGCCCGCGCAGCGCATCGAGGCGGCCGGACTTGAAGCCGACCGTGCCGAGGATCACCGCCGCATCGCCCGCGAGAACGGCGCGCGCATCGTCGCTGATCCATCTTCCGCCCTGGATGCGATCACGATGCAGCAATCGACCTTCACGCGCCGCGACATGGCGATGTTCGCACACCGGCACAGCGACGGGATCGACCAGTTCAACGAAGTGATGGGCGCGATGCGCAGCGCGCCCGATCTTGTCGAACTCGGCAAGGACGATGTTGGTCAGGACCGCTTCACCACCCGCGACATGATCGAAGCCGAACAGCGCTTGCACCGCGCCGCCGCGATGATGGCGGAACGGGAACGTCATGAGGTCAGCGGCAGGGACCGCGAGGCCGCATTGGCCCACGCGGCGGATCGCGGCCTTGTCCTGTCCGGCGAGCAGGCCGACGCTCTGGCGCATGTCACGGACAGGCGCGGTCTCGGCATTGTCGTCGGCTATGCCGGAACGGGGAAAAGCGCGATGCTGGGTGTGGCGCGCGAAGCCTGGGAAGCGGCGGGCTACGAGGTCCGGGGCGTCGCGCTCTCCGGCATCGCGGCCGAGAATCTGGAAGGCGGATCGGGCATCGCGTCCCGCACCATCGCCAGCATGGAGCACGGTTGGGCGCAGGGCCGCGACATGCTCACGTCCCGCGACGTACTGGTGATCGACGAGGGGGGCATGGTCGGCACGCGGCAGTTGGAGCGCGTGCTGTCCCATGCCGCCGACGCTGGCGCGAAGGTTGTGCTGGTCGGCGATCCGCAGCAGTTGCAATCCATCGAGGCGGGCGCGGCGTTCCGTTCAATCCACGACCACCACGGCGGGGCCGAGATCAGCGAAGTGCGCCGCCAGCGGGAGGATTGGCAGCGCGACGCCA
>CAZMIS010000526.1:0-2962 GCA_964566325.1 uncultured Anaerolineales bacterium | reverse complement strand
ACTATAGAAGAATTTTCGCGATGTCCTGAGAAGTGTTCTTATCAGGACGTCGTTTCGTGCAATGAAATGCCCGGTGACAATGTCGCGCGCTCACACAACTAAAAGTGATGCTGCCCGGCAACTAAATTTGATGCTTGGTCGGGGCCGCAGCGGACAACTCGTCACGCTACGCCGATTCGCTCGCCACAGCAATGTCGCCGGCCGGCGATCGGTCGGTGCTCTCGGGTCTGTAGACCTCAGCGCGGCCGATCACCTGGATTGGCCACCAGATCGGCTTTTGACCGAAGCCAGATGCTCCCTGGCGATGTTGCCGAACATCCAAGGCCTTCGCCAGAAGCCGTGCTCGTGCAGTTCACGACTCACGCGCAGCTCGTACTCAGCGTGGACCTCCGGCGGCAGGGCCTCAGGCTCGGACGCCGGCAGGGGCGGCGCCGTGTCGACCGGCGGACATTGCCTGCAGTGCTGCCGAACGGCCGACCTCAGCGCGCCGATGGCCTCGCGGGCCGTGGCGCCGAAGGCTTGGACCCTGATCTCGCACACCCTCGCCGCAAAGCCGCCTCCCCATGCGAACACCCAGACCCGCGGCGCGCCGGGGACGCCGAGCAGACGGTGGCGTTTGGACGGACCAGCCGAGGGGCTGGCCGACGGGAGCACTTCCCAGCCGGCGCGCGCCGACCAGGTGAGGCATGGGCCGCCGCAGGCCTCGTGCAACTCCGAAACCCTCCGCCGTTCAGCCTCGGACCAGGTTGCCTGCCGCTGGGCCTTGCTCGAACGCGGCAGCGTCCAGTCGATCCTGGGCATTGCCGGTGCGCTGACAAAGCGCAGGTGCTCGCCGCTGACCACCGCCGCCCAAGTCACCTGGTACGGCGGTGGGGCGTCGAACCAGAAGGCCGTCCCGCTCGGCTTGGGCCGATCGATGTGCGTTGACGAGATGGCCCCAACCGGCAAGTACCTCTCGGTGGCTGCACTCCAGTCAGCGAATCCGGTGGCGGCCGCGTGAACGGCGAGCATCTGTGCCCGTCGCCAAGCGTGCGTGATCGCAGTTGCGGCCGCCTGCCTGCGCACCCAGGCCAATCGCGCTTCGCGTAGCGCCGGCGGCCAGTCGTGACCGCCGTCGAGGCTCAGATGGGCAAGCCCGTCCCGGACCCTGCTGGTCGCACCTGCCCGCGGGTCGCGATAGGGCCACCGCCGCAGGCCCGCATAGGTCTCCATGCACTCCGTGAACAACAGATCGGCGAACGCCACCATCGCCTGCCGCTGCGTGCGGATCACGGCACCCATCTGCAGAGGATCCGGGTTCAACATGAAGTCGATCGCGTGCCCCTCGGCGCCCCTGGCCACGTGTCGTCTGATGTGCCGCGCCAACGATCGGTAGATCGTCGTCGCGTCGTCAGCGGACCAGTAGAGGCTGCGCTTGCCGCGAGTCGACGCTGCCCTATCGCGACTGTGCGTTGCTGGACGGACGGCGTTTGTGCGCTCGACGGTGGACAGCCGCGCCACGCTGATGCTCGCACGCAGAGGCTGAAGGTCGGGGGCGATCGCCGAGCCAGGGTTGCCGAGGTTCAACTCATCGCACCAGGCGCCAGCGGAGTCCAGAAGGATCCGGTCATGCGCCCGCTGGGCCAGGCGGTCGCTCGGCGATGGCCGAGTGACGCCGGCCAGCCGCTCCAGCCACGCCGCGACCATCGACATCGGCGCAGTCTCATCGTGCCGCATGGTCGGACGACGGCACGTCTGGCTGGTGAAGAACGCCATGCGGCCACACCGGCAGTAGCCAGCGTTCATGTGGTGCAGGACCACCTGGTCGCCGGCGAATAGCTCACCGCAGTTGCAGCGGTCGGCGAGTTCGCAGCCATGAATCGGGCAGGTTTGCAGCAGCCTCAACGAGTGCAGCGCGCTGTGGTACCCGTCAGCCAGGCACGTCCTGCAAACACGAATACTTGGGGAGATGAGTGAGCGAACCGACCTCGGCAGGCGGCCCAGGTGAGTCCAGGAGAACACCGCCTCCGGCTCGCCCAACGCCAGCGCCAGGGTTCGCATTGACAGCGCTTCGACGAGAGCGCCGCACGGGCCGTCAACCGCTTCGTTGTAGAGCAGGTTGACGTGACGTGGGACGCCGACTTGGTCGGACGCGCGGCCGTAGAACGCCAACTCCTTGGGCCGCAGCGCGTTCAGTGACATCGCTCGTTGAACCGTGTGCCAGAGCGAGGAGTAGGGCAGGACACTGCCCTGGTGCCAGGTCAGCCGCGCGGATGGGCCGGTGGTCATGCACGCGATCCGCTGCGCTTCAAACGCGGCGACAGGGCCGTCACGATGGCCATCAGGGCCTGGTGGCCGCAGCCGGCGACGATGCGTCGCCACGAATCGATGGACATCACGTCCCGAGGATCGGCACCGCCGGCCACGCGCAGCAGGGCATGCCGGGCGGCCTGCGCCACCGTCTTCATCGGGAACTCGACGGGGCCCTCGTACTTTGCAGGCAGTTCGAGGACCATCGCCTGCATCAGACCCTCGGCATGGTGGGTCATCCTGAACCCGCCCGCCCATGCCTCGGGCGCAAGCCCCGCCGTGAACGAGATGCCAGAGCGGGGTGGCCACTCGGTGCCCTCGTCGTAGCCCGACAAGACGAAGCGAAGTTCGTCGACATCCCGGATGCCGTGGAACGGCGCCGAGGCCAGCATGAACCGGGCAGCGACGTGCGCGCCGCCGGACATGGCCATGCCCACCGGTTCGTCGAAGACCTGCAGCGACGCGACGGAGAAGACGCACAGCCGGATGCGTTCCTTCTCGAGCAGGCTATGCAGCTCGACCAGCCACAGCCACTCCCGCTGCGTCATGCCCTGCGCCTCGTCGATGACGAGCACAAGGAATCGACCGCCGCCTTGGGACGCCAGCTCTGCCCAGCGTTCGATGAGCATGTGCTGACGGTCGAGGGGGCTGCGTGCCGCCTTTGCCAGAGGGT
>CAZMIS010000525.1:0-2968 GCA_964566325.1 uncultured Anaerolineales bacterium | reverse complement strand
CGTGGCAGATGCGGACGTGATCTACACCGATGTGTGGGCCAGCATGGGGCAGGAGGCGGAGCAGGCGCGCCGGGCCGTGGCGTTCCAGGGGTACCAGGTGAACGGAGCCCTGGTGGCCGCGGCAAAACCCAGCGCAATCGTCATGCATTGCCTGCCGGCGCATCGCGGGCACGAGATCACCGACGAGGTGGCCGACGGAGCACACTCGGTGCTCTTCGACCAGGCGGAGAACCGGATGCACGCTCAGAAGGCCATCCTGGTCGATCTGCTGGGGTGAGAGCCAGGAAGAGACAGTGCTGGAACAGCTTCGGGGATTCATAGAGCGAGCCGCCGCGGAACTCATCGGCCTGGCGCCGCAGTTCACCTGGTCGAGTGTGCTGGACATTCTGCTGGTGGCGCTCGTCTTCTATGGGCTTTTTCGCCTGTTTCAGGGGACGCAGGCGATCGCGTTGCTGCGCGGCATCCTGGTCATTGCGCTGATCTTCGTACTGGCGGCGAGCCGTTTCACGGCCTTCGGGTGGCTGCTGCGCAACTCGCTGCCCATCGTCCTCGTCGCCATTCCCGTCATCTTCCAGCCCGAACTGCGCCGTGCGCTCGAGCGTCTCGGGCGCTCGGCGCCCCTGATGATGACCCTCTCGCAGCGCGAGTCCGGCGCGCAGCTGGTGATCCACGAGGTGACGCAGGCCGTCGAGGCGCTGGCGCGCGAGCGAACGGGGGCACTGCTGATCCTGGAGGGTGACACCGGACTCGAAGAGCATATCGAGTCGGGGGAGCGCATCAACGCCGACGTGTCTGCCCGGCTGCTGACCACGCTGTTTTTCCCGGGAACGCCGTTACATGACGGTGCAGTGATCATCCGGGGCGATCGGGTCATCGCTGCCGGGTGCGTGCTGCCCCTGACGCAGCGCGACCTGGCTGACAGCTCCCTGGGCACGCGGCACCGGGCAGCGGTGGGTATCACCGAGCAAAACGATGCGATGGCGATCGTGGTGTCCGAGGAGACGGGCATCGTCTCCGTGGCCCGAGCCGGGCGCATCGCGCGTCGACTGGACGGCCAGCGATTGCGGACTCTCCTGCAAGCGTTTTACAAACCAAGACGCTTGTTCAATGGCGGATCATAGCCCATGCAGACCTGGACCTCACGAATCGGATCGGCCCTGCTGGCACTCCTGCTGGCAGGATTGGTGTGGGTGATCGCGGTGCGCGAGGAGTATCCGCGGGCGGTCTTCCAGCAGCCGATTCCGGTGGGTCGTTCGGGATTGTCCGATCAGCTGGTGGTGTTCGGCGACATCCTCAGCGAAGTGCGCATCGAGATCCGGGCGCCCAAGGCCCGGTGGAGCATCCTGCAGGCGCGCGACTTCACGGCGTGGGTTGACCTGTCGAGCCTGAAGGCGGGCGAGTATGACGTGCCGGTGCAGGTGCTCTCGCCTGACTCCCAGGTGCAGGTGGCGGCGGTGGATCCACCGCAGATCCGCGTGCGGCTGGAGGAGCGCAAGGAAGAGGTGTTCCCCGTAAGCGTGAACATCCTCGATGCGCCGGCGTCGGGCTACAACTGGCAGACGCCGGTCATCACCCCCACGCAGGTGCTCGTCTCCGGGTCCGCGCCGCTGGTGGACCAGGTGGACGTCGTGACCGTCGACATGTACCTGCGCGGGGCACGCGGGACGGTGGAGCGCACCCTGCGCGTGTCTGCACGCACCGCGGCGGGCGACACGGTGGGCTTCGTGACCGTGGCGCCCCGGGACGTCACCGTCACGGTTCCGGTCGTCCAGCTGCCGGGTTACCGCGAGCTTGCCGTGTTGGTGCAGCCGAGAGGCGAGCCCGCGACGGGGTACACGATGAGCACCGTCTCTGCGGATCCGAAGCTGGTGACCGTGCAGGGCGACGCGCAGGTCATCTCCGAGCTGAGCGGCTACATCACCGTGTCGGTCGACATCACGGGGGCCAGCCAGGACGTCGTCGAGCGCGTCCCGCTCAGGCTGCCCGAGCGCGTCACGACCCTGACCAATCAGACCGTCAACGTGCAGGTGAGCATCGTGCCGATCTCCGGCGTACAGACTGTCGTTCGAAAGCCCCAGATCCAGGGGCTGGGCGCCGGGCTGTCCTACACGCTCACGCTGGACGTGGTGAACGTGTTCCTGTCCGGGCCACTGCCGAAGCTGCTTGCGATCAACGAGGAGCAGGTGCCCGTGATCCTGGACCTGGCGGGCCTGGGTCCGGGCGTGCATGCCCTGGAGCCGGAAATCCTGACCCCGAGCGACATCCAGGTGCAGGGGGTCTCGCCCCAGACGCTCGAGATCACGATCGGGGCGATGCCCACCCCCACTCCGGATGGCGCCGGCGGCCCCGAGGTGACACCTGCCGCAACGCGGCGCAATTGACGTAGGGAGAAGCGGTCCATGCGCATGCCTGTTGTCGCCCTGGTCGGGCGACCGAACGTAGGGAAGTCCACCCTGTTCAACCGGTTGATCGGCGAGCGCCGATCGATCGTGGAAGATGAGCCCGGCACCACGCGGGATCGCCTGTATGCGGCCGCGGAGTGGACCAACCGGCCGTTTCTGCTGGTCGACACGGGCGGCATGGAAGTTGCTCAGAGCAACAAGGCGGCCCTTCCGGGCGCCCGGAAGGGCGATCAGCCGGAGACGTTGAGCCTCTCGTCGCGCGACTATGTGCGGGAGATCCGTAGCCAGGCCCAGGCGGCCATCGAACAGGCGGACGTGGTCGTGCTGCTGACCGACGCGCGCGACGGCCTCACGGAGGCGGACAAGGACGTGGCCGACATCCTCCGGCGGTCCGGCCGGCCCGTCGTGCTCGCGGTGAACAAGGTCGACAACGAGAGCCGGCGGCAGGCCAGCCTGGAATTCTACGAGCTGAATCTCGGGGAGCCGTATCCGATCTCCGCGCTGCACGGGACCGGGACCGGCGATCTGCTGGATGCCATCGTTGCGCTGATCCCCCAGGTATCTGA
>CAZMIS010000524.1:0-2970 GCA_964566325.1 uncultured Anaerolineales bacterium | reverse complement strand
TCAGCATTGCAGGGGACACCACTTTCAGTCAGGCGATTTCTGGAGCCGGCATGCTGCGGAAGTCGGGCGCTGGCAATCTTCTGCTGCTTGCGAATACGCTCTCGGGCGGTCTCGACATTGTGGGAGGCAACGTCACCGTCAACACCATCGCAGCGCTCGGCGCAGGTCCGGTGGCGACAGCGCAGGGCGCATCGCTCACGGTTGACAACACTGCCATGGAGGTCAGCTCGGTTCTGATCACCGGGGACGGCCAGTTGATCAAGGAAGGGGCGGGCGACCTTATCATCCAGAACGCCAACACCTACACGGGCGGGACTGCGATCAATGAGGGCCGTGTCGGCCTCAACAATGGCCAGGGTCTTGGCACGGGCAACATTCTGGTCAATGCGGCCGGCATACTGGGCCTTGGCGGCGTAACCGTAGCCAACAACATCTCGGGCGCTGGCACAGTTCTGAAAACCTCCAACAACACTGGCACGCTGACGGGCGCAAACACGTATTCGGGCGGGACGACGGTTCAGGGCGGTACGCTTCGCGTCACCAGCGGACAGGCGCTGGGCACGGGCGCGGTATCGCTTGCGGCGGGCACGGTGCTTGACGTGTCGAATACGACCAACACGCTGCTGGCCAACCTGATCCAGGGCGATGGGGCGCTGCTCAAGACCGGTGCGGGCGGTGTGACCATCGGAACGGCCAACACCTACAGCGGCGGTACGACAATCAACGGCGGCGCCATCATCGCAACGCATGGTCAGGCGCTTGGAAGCGGCGGTGTGTCCGTCAACTCCGGCGCGTTGCTCGGCCTCGGCGACGTTACCTTCGGCAACGCAATCACCGGCGCGGGCGCGGTCGTAAAGACGGGCTCGGGTATTGGCGTACTGACGGGCGCCAACACTTACACAGGCGGCACGGCTGTGTCGGCAGGAACCCTGCGTGTGGCGAACACTTCGGCCATAGGTACGGGCGGGGTGAGCATCGCCACTGGCGCCACGTTCGAAATGGCGAACGCCAGCAACCTCACATTCGCCAATGCACTCTCGGGTCCAGGTACGTTCCGCAAGACGGGCGCGGGCGACCTCACATTCTCCAGCGCATTCTCGGTCGGATCGCTGCTGGTCGATGCGGGGCGCGTGCGGCTGAACGCAGCGATGACCGGCAACGCCACCGTTGGCGCAGGCGGCATCCTGAACGGCGTGGGGCAGGTGACCGGCACGCTGACCAACAACGGCACGGTCGCGCCTGGCAACTCGATCGGAACGCTCAATGTGCAGGGCAACTACGTGCACAACGCGAACTCGATCCTCGAGATCGAGTTTGATTCAGCCGGCGGGATCGACCTGCTCAATGTGTCGGGCACAGCCCAGCTCAACGGAGGCACGCTTCGTTTCATCTCGCTTGGCGGCGCTGAAGGAACCGGCGGCACATTCCTGATCGCAAATGGCGGGGTATCCGGCACGTTCGCCAACATCGAAACTGTCGGTGCGCAATTGCCGCTGTCGGTCATCTATCAGCCGAACGCCTCGATCATGGCGCCGTCGGTCCTCACGGCGCGGCCGTCGACCTTCAACAGCCAGGCGCTTGCGGCGTCTGACACGGTGATGGGCTTTGCCGACGCGGTCTCAGCCCAAGCCCTGCGTCCCGGTCAGGGCAATGGCGCCTGGGCCGAAACCTTCGGAGCGAACGGATCGCGCGATGCCGTTGGGCAGACACTGGCGTACGATCACGACAGCTCAGGTATTTCGGTCGGCGTGCGCGGACCGCTCACGGATCGTATCGATGCGGGTGTCTCGCTCGGCTGGTCGCAAGGGGATGTGTCGCTTGGCAGCGATGGCGGAGGCGGACAACAGGACGGCATGCTCGCCTCCGTGTTCGGGCGCTACCGGCTCGATGCCGCATCCATCGGCGCGGGCATCCTTTACGGCTCGCTCGACCAGAGCACAGTCCGCAATGTCAGCTTCAACTCTTTCTCGGACAGCGTTGCAGGCGACACCGATTCTGTCGTTACCGGCGCTTTCCTCTCTGCGGATGCGATGTTCGGAGAGTCCGGCGGATGGACCTTCGGCGGCGGAGCGCAGGCCAGCTATCTGTCGCAGACGCAGGACACCTACACGGAATCGGGTTCAAGCCCGCTGCGCCTCGAACTTCCGGAGCTGACGTTCGAAACGATGGGCCTGCAGGCTGGTCTCAATGCCGGCACGGCGTTCGACTTCGGCGGAACCGCCGCATGGCTCCAGTTCGATGTCGGCCTCCGCCACACTTCGGCGCTGGATGACCGCATCATACCGGTGACGTTCGCGGCTAGCAGCGCCTCCGTTGATCTCCAGGGCGATGCGCGCGACCACACGTCGCCATATGCAGGCGCCAGGTTCGAGTGGTCGCTTGGTGGCTCGACCAGCCTGACGGCGGGTTATCAGGGCCGCTTCGGCGATGACGAGCGCCACGAAGCCCGCATCGGCGTGCAGGTCGGGTTCTGAGAACCCTTGCAGCCGTCTCCTTCCGTGACGGGCAGGAGACGGCAGAACGTCTCAGGGAATGACGCGGTCGTCGTGCACGAAGTCGACATCGGGGTTTTCGCCCACGAACATCGAGATTGTCTCGGCGAACGGGAAGGCGCCGCCCCATGCCGGTGCTGTGAACTTCGGCGCGGGGTCGAGGAAGGCTTTGCGCCATGCCGGATAGTCGTCGTACCAGAACTCGGCGACGCGTGGATAGGTCTGATCGGCGACCGTCTTGTAACTGCCGAAGCGCTTTAGGCCCGGAGCTTTCACCAATTCCTTCGCGTGCACGTCCTTGAACCACTGGTCCCAGCTTTCCGCGGAGACGCCTGCGGGCAGTTTGTAGAAGACGATCCAGCGCAGATAGGGCAGTTCCTTTGGCGGCGTATCGAGTGAGAGGTGCAGCTCGTTCGGATTGACGGGCACGGTCGACGTCTCGGTGGTGTCGAGCGTCGCGACCGGCTGCGCGCACGCC
>CAZMIS010000523.1:0-2979 GCA_964566325.1 uncultured Anaerolineales bacterium | reverse complement strand
GCCTGCGCGGCGTGAAGCTCGTGATCAGCGACAGCCACGAGGGCATCAAGGCGGCCGCAGGGAAGGTGCTCAAGGCCACCTGGCAGCGCTGCCAGGTGGCCTTGAGCACCTTCCCTGCGGCCGCCTTGATGCCCTCGTGGCTGTCGCTGATCACGAGCTTCACGCCGCGCAGGCCGCGCCGGTTCAGGCTGCGCAGGAACTCGGTCCAGAACGGCTCGGCCTCGCTGGCACCGACCTTCAGCCCGAGCACTTCGCGCTGGCCGTCGGTGTTCACGCCCACCGCCACTATCACCGCCACGCTGACGATGCGGCCGGCCTCGCGCGTCTTCACGTAGGTGGCGTCGATCCACAGGTACGGCCAGTCACCCTCGATCTGGCGGTTCAGGAAGGCGCCCACGCGCTCATCGAGCTCGCCGCACAGCCGGCTGACCTGGCTCTTGGAGACGCCGCTCATCCCGAGCGCCTTGACCAGGTCGTCCACCGAGCGCGTGGACACGCCGTGCACGTAGGCCTCCTGGATCACGGCCGTCAGAGCCTTCTCGGCCGTGCGCCGCGGCTCCAGGAACTCGGGGAAGTAGCTGCCTTGGCGCAGCTTGGGGATCTTCAGCTCGACGCTGCCGGCGCGCGTGTCCCAGCTGCGCTCGCGGTAGCCGTTGCGGCTGTTCAGCCGCTCGGTGCTCTTCTCGTCGTAGCCGGCGCCGCAGCGTCCCTCGACATCGAGCTCCATCAGGCGTTGAGCCATGAACTGCACCATCTGGCGCAGCACGTCGATGTCGGCTCCCTTCTCGGCAAGTTCGGTCAATGCGATAGTGGCGGTGGTCATCGTGGAGATCTCCTTGGACAGGTTGGATGGGTCGCACCTCAACCTTATCCGGGGACCACGATGGCCACCCCAACCGGGACAGCCGCCGCCGCGCGGCAAGCCGCTTCGGGCTTCGCCCTACGCGCCTTGCCGCGACGAAAGACTTACACCACTTCCTGGGACATCAACGGAACGACGGCCGGACATTCTGCTTGTGCTTCGCCACCCGAGCGGTATTCGTTCCATGGTTCTGGACGCGAAATGGCGAAGCGGGCGGGACAATGTTCTGCAGGCCATGGAGTCGGCGCACATTTACCACGACGCGCTGAGGCTCGATTCGACTGTTCCGAGTCCGTGCGTCCTGCTACTCCCGGGCCCGGCCGCGGTTCCCTCACTCGGCTCGCCCGACTACCTCGCCAGCCATGGCGTGGGCGCACTCTCAGACGTGACCGTCGGTCAGCCGGGGATGGAGACGCTGGCGCACTTGCTGACTGACTGGCTGGGTCTTGACAGGCCCAGTCCGGGGGGAAAATAGCAACGGGTCTGGACTGCTCGCGAAAGCTGTCCTGGGGTACCGCAGTGCCAGCATCCCCTGCGCCTACGTCGCAGGACTCGCACCCTCTGAGCCAGATGTCACCTGCTCTTCTCCGGGCCGAGAGCCACACCAGTCGAGTGAGCGGAGCCGAAGTACCGGGCGGCGAGGTACTTGAGGTAGTCCTCGTGTGCTTCCCAGCATATGTCGAGCAGTCGCTCGAACAGGTCTTGATAGCTCAGCGAAGTAAAGTTCAAGTCATCTCCAACCGCCTCCATGAACCGTTCAGTTTCGTGGCGGTGCGAAACCGATTCTTCGCAAGCGAAATCGTAGAAGACGTAGACGAGCGAACAAGGCCTATTCTGCGTGGCCGCAAGGCCAAGCCCATGTTTGAGGAGCTGGGGCACGTTCAACCAGTCAAAGCGCTCCTTGCCCTCGCTGATTCGCTCGGCAAGGGCTTGACATCGGGGCAGACCACGGTTGGCCCACAGCCTTCGACCATCGGCGAAGTAGCTCGCGCTTAAGCCCGAGCCGCCACTGCCTGCCCGCGTCATCCACTCCGTGAACTTTGACTCGATAGCCAGCACACCAGAGTTCGAAGTCTCGAGCACGACGTCGAGGGTCGGGGGAGTCCCGGCCAGGCCGGTCGGGAACCTGCGCTCAAACTCGACGCCGAGCAACTCGACCCTTGCTCCGAGGGCATCCTGAAGCGGAGCCAAGGTCCTTCCAACCCAGTAGTCAAACACGTTGACCGCCAGCGCTGCCGACGAATGTAGTGCGCAGAGCTTCGGTCGCCGACCATCGCTCGCGTGAAGCTCAGAGCCAGCACCACGCTCGAAAGCTACCCGGGTCGATGGGTTCATCGGCTGAAACAAGTTCTGCTCGAGGTGAACCACATAGCCGCTCGCGTCTGCGACGAAATCGCGTCGGTGTGCCCACGCAATCTGCTGCTCAAGAATCCTTGCCTTGGGCGAGGCGCGCACCAGTTTCTGTCGAGGTGTTGCTCTCATGTGCCCAAGCTTGCCAGAAGGCGAACGTCGAGTAGCCGGCTTTTGACTCGAAGCGCATTTCTACGCACGCAACCAGGCATGGCACGCGTGTGCCATCGCCACTGCGCTCGCATAAGCACCTGGTGCCTATACGAACTGCTCAACCGCTGAGCTGTTCCGGCACAGCGTGGACCCCGAGCACACCGCCAATGCGGTGGCAACCACCGTAACGGCGGTCGTTCTGGGCTTCATCAATCAAGTGCAGATGAAGACGTCTCGCACATCTCCAGCAACGACGCGGGTTTCCCGGTCTCAGCCGTGATTGCCGAAATAACGACGCCGTTACGCCTCACCTATACCGGATGTACACATGTTCGAACCAAAATCTGAAAACGAAGCCGCCGAAGTCGCGACGAGTATCTCTTCAGTTGCTGCGTCACCAGCGTCGACCTCCCAGGCGATGACGTATGCGCAGCTGCTGCATCACGGATGCGCCTACCTTGAATCGGAAGGCATGGCGAAGCAGCAAGTCAAGAACCTGGCATCAGCGCTTCGGCTCTGGGTCGACTCGCACGGCTACTCGATGGCGAAGGTGGTCGCCGAAGAGTTCGGCGCCTCCTTCGATGCGTTCTTCACACGCTTTTGCGATGTCATTG
>CAZMIS010000522.1:0-2987 GCA_964566325.1 uncultured Anaerolineales bacterium | reverse complement strand
GCATCTGCGAGGAATACCCCTGATGGCTCACATCACGCCCCATGAGTTTGTCGCCAAATGGCGCAACGCCACGGTCACGGAGCGGGCCGCTTCGCAATCGCACTTCAACGACCTCTGCGAGCTCCTCGGGCATCCGAAACCCCTCGAAGCCGACCCTCACGGAGAATGGTTTGCCTTCGAAAAGGGCGCCGGCAAGGCGTCGGGCGGGGAGGGCTGGGCCGATGTCTGGAAGAAGGGCTGCTTTGGCTGGGAGTACAAGGGCAAGCAGGCCAATCTCGACAAGGCGTATGCGCAACTCCTCATGTACTACGGTGCGCTCGATAATCCGCCGTTGCTGATCGTCTCGGACATTGAGACGATTCGCATCCACTCGCACTTCACGAACACGGTGCGCAGAACTGAGACGATCGCCCTTGACGACCTGCTCAAGCCCGAGAAGCTGGACCTGCTGCGCAAGGCGTTCACCCAGCCCGAAGCGTTCCGCTCGCATGAGACCACCGCCCAGGTCACACAAGAGGCCGCCGCGCAGTTTGCCAGGATCGCCCAGCTACTTCGGGCATACGGGAACCCACCCGCGGAGGTCGCTCATTTCCTGATCCGTCTCCTGTTCTGTCTGTTTGCCGAGGACGTCGGGATCTTGCCGCCCAAGTTGTTCAGTCGACTTGTCACGCGGCCCAAACAGAACGCCGCTGCCTTCCGCGACCAACTGCGCCAGCTCTTCGCCGCTATGTCCGAGGGCGGCTACTTCGGTGTCGATACGATCCTGCATGTCGATGGTGGGCTGTTTAACAACGATGCGACCCTGCTGATGGACAGCGACTCGCTGCAGGTCCTGGCCGAGGTCAGCCGGCTGGACTGGGGAGCGATCGAGCCGGCGATCTTGGGCACATTGTTCCTGCGCGGCCTGGACCCAAGCAAGCGCTCACAACAGGGCGCGCACTTCACGTCGAAGGAGGACATCCTGCTGATCGTAGAGCCGGTGCTGATGGCCCCGCTGCGCCGCCGCTGGGACGAGGTGCGCGCCGAGGCCGCCGGGCTGGCCGCCGACCTCGCGCTGATCGACGAAGAGGACCTGACGGACAAGCGCCCGGCCGTCCTCAAGAGCCGCCGCGACCGGCGCACCAGGCTCAACACAAGGCTCAGCAGTCTCCTGCTTGCTTTCCGGCAAGAACTGGCCGCCATTCAGATCCTCGACCCGGCGTGTGGCAGCGGCAACTTCCTCTATGTCGCCTTGCGACTGCTACTCGACCTGGAGAAAGAGGTCATCAGCCTCGAAGCATCACTTGGCGGCACGGTCTCGTTTCCGATGGTTTCGCCTTCGCAACTCCACGGCATTGAGATCGACCCTTACGCCTACGAACTGGCGCAGACCACGATCTGGATCGGCTACATCCAATGGCTGCGCGACAACGGCTTCGGGCTGCCGGACGAGCCGATCCTGAAGCCGCTTGAGGCGATCCGGCAGATGGACGCGATCCTGGCCTACGATGGTGAGGGGAAGCCCGTAGAGCCCGAGTGGCCGGCCGCGGACGTGATCATCGGGAATCCGCCGTTCTTGGGCGACAAGAAGATGCGCGCAGAGCTGGGCGACAGATACGTGGAGGACCTGCGCGGCCTGTATGCCGGTCGTGTGCCGGGCGGCGCCGACCTGGTGACCTACTGGTTCGAGAAGGCGCGGGCGCAGATCGAGGCGGGGAAGTCGAAGCGAGCGGGTTTGCTCGCGACGAACTCAATCCGTCAGCAAGGCAATCGACCAGTATTGGAGCGCATCAAAGAGACAGGCGATATTTTCATGGCGTGGAGCGATCGGCCGTGGGTGCTCGATGGAGCGGCGGTTCGGGTGTCATTCGTGGGGTTTGATAATGGCATCGACCAGAATCGGAGCCTAGACGGTCTCCCGGTGACGGCAATCAACCGCGACCTTACGACGGGTGGAGATGTTACAGGCGCCTCGCCCCTGGCCGAAAATGACGGCATTTGTTTCCTGGGAATGATGAAAGCTGGACCTTTCGATATTGATGGCGTAACGGCCAGACAAATGCTTGATGCACCGGTTAATCCGAACGGCCGCTCCAATTCCGATGTCGTGCGTCGGCGACTCGGAGGACAAGATGTGGTGGGCAGACCCAGGGATGGATGGATCATTGACTTTGGCGTGGATTTGACTGAAGAAGAAGCCTCGATGTTCGAGGCTCCATTTGAGTATGTCAAGAAGTATGTGAAGCCGCTCAGAGATGTCAACCGACGCGCACGCACAAGGGAGAGATGGTGGATTTTTGGAGAAGCCAGACCGGGTCTGCGCAGAGCGCTTGTGGGGTTACATCGATGTATCGTAACACCAGAGGTCGCGCGGCATCGTGTCTTTGATTGGATGGATACCAGCATGGTGCCCGATCATAAGTTGCACGTGTTCGCCAGGGAAGATGATTATTTCATCGGGCTATTGCAGTCGAGGGTTCACGAAGCTTGGTCGCTGGCGCAGTGTGCCTGGATGGGCGTCGGCAATGATCCGAGTTACTCTTCCTCGCGCACCTTCGAAACCTACCCCTTCCCTTGGCCGCCGGGCACGGAGCCAGCCGGCGATCCTCGCGTCGAGGCAATCGCTGAGGCCGCGCGGGACCTGGTGGCGAAGCGGGACGCATGGCTGAACCCCGAAGGCGCGAGCGAGGCGGAGCTGGCAAAGCGGACGCAGACCCGCCTCTACAACGAGCGGCCGACCTGGCTGCGCCTGGCGCACGAGAGGCTGGACCGGGCAGTGCTGGACGCGTACGGCTGGCCGCATGATCTGACCGACGAGCAGATTCTGGAGCGGCTGCTGGCGCTGAACCTGGAGCGGGCCGGCGCCCGCGGTTAACGCACTACCATGCCATGACTGCGTGACGAGTAGTCCTGCGAGCCGGCCGCCCTGAGGGCTGGTCCATCGGGGCATCCGCCGTCAATCAGATGGTCGAGGCCATCATCATCGCCCGCCGCTTTCTCAACGCGGA
>CAZMIS010000521.1:0-2991 GCA_964566325.1 uncultured Anaerolineales bacterium | reverse complement strand
ATGGCCAGCGCGCATTATGCGCGGATGGGGAAGCGCGAGTGCGAGGAGATCCACCTCGCCGCGCTGGAGATTCTCGGCCGCGTGGGCCTGGATGTCCACGACGAAGAGGCGCTGGCCCTGCTGGTCAAGGGCGGCGCGCAGGCGGACGGCATCCGGGTGCGCATTCCGGAGGCCATGGTGAGCCGCGCGCTCGCGGTCACCCCGCACCGGATGAACCTCTACAACCGGGCGGGCAAGGTGGCGATGCGCGCGGGCGGCTATAACACCCACTACGGCGGCGGGTCGGACTGCCTCAACGTGCTGGACCACCACACGGGGGAGCGCCGCCGGCCGGTGCTGCAGGACGTGCGCGACGCGGCGCGCCTGATGGATGCGCTGCCGGAGATCGACTTCGTCATGTCGGCCTTCCTGCCCGAGGACGTGGACCAGCGCGTCTACGACCGCTACCAGATGGACGTCATGCTCAACAACACGACCAAGCCGATCGTGTTCGTGACGCCGGACTTCGAGGGATGCGTGGCCGCGGTCGAGATGTGCGAGGCGGTTGCGGGTGGCGCGGAAGCGTTCCAGCGCCGGCCGTTCGCCACCTGCTACATCAACGTCACCTCGGGCATGATCATGAACGCCGAGGCGCTCCAGAAGAACATGTATCTGGCGAAGAAGGGGCTGCCTCTGCTCTGGATCCCGCTCAACGCGGGCGGGGTTAACTCGCCGGTCACCACTGCGGGCTGCATGGCCTCGATGAACGCGGGCATCCTCCTGGGCATCGTCCTGGCGCAGTTGGTGCGCGAGGGCACGCCGGTGGCCGTGCCGGGCTGGAACGGCGGTCCCTACAACCTGCAGACGATGGTGGGCAACTACGTACTGGCCGACGAGCAGGGTGTGCCGACGAGCATGGGCAAGTACTACGACCTGCCGGTCTTCGGCCTGGGCGGGTCGACCGACTCGAAGGCGCTGGACCAACAGGCCGGCTTCGAGGCGACGATCAGCCTGATGTCGGCCCTCCTGCACGGGGCCAACATCGTGCACGACGTCGGCTTCATGGACGCGGGCCTGCAGGGGTCTCTCCAACAGCTCGTGCTATGCAACGACTACCTCGGCTTCATCCGCGCGATGACCGCGGGCGTGGTGGTGAACGAGGAGACGCTGGCCCTCGACGTGATCGACGAGCTCGGGCCCACCGGCTCATACCTGGAGCACCCGCACACCCTGCGCCACTACCGCGAGCCGTATTATTCGAAACTGGCAGACAAGAGCCCGTATGCGGTCTGGCAGAAGAAGGGCGCGACCACCATGGAGGCGCGCGCGGCGCGCCAGGTCGACGCCATCCTTGCGAAGCATCAGCCTGAACCGCTTCCCGACGACGTCCAGCGGGAAATCCGCCGGATCGTCGAACGGGAGCAGGCATGGATTGACGCCCGCTAATCCTCACCCCCTCCAAACCCTTCTCTGCTGGCCGCCAGTTGAGAAGGGCGGAGGCGAGGGCCAGGAGTGAAATATGGCCCGCTTCATCGTACGGCGCCTCGCCACCCTCGTCCTGACGATGCTGCTCGTCTCGATCGTGGTGTTTGCGATCGTCGAGATCGCGCCCGGCAACGTGGCGCGCAATATCCTCGGCGCGTACGCGACGCCCGAACAGGAACGGTCGATGGAGAACCAGCTGGGGCTGGATCGGCCGCCGCTGGCCCGCTACGTGAGTTGGTTGGTCGGCAGCGACTGGCAGGCACGCAGCCTCATAGGCATGCCCGTACGTGAACTGGTGGTGGAGCAGGGCACGCAGGCGCGCTATCGCCAGTGGTGGGCGGTGGATCCCGATGGCAACCTGGTGCAGTGGAAGATCTCGGGCCAGGACCTGGTGCGCCTCATCCGGCAGCCCGACGGGTCGACCCGCGAGGTGACCGACAACGCCGCGTGGCAAACCGGCGAGGCGGGTGAGCTGACCTTCTGGGGCGTCGACACGGGCAACCGCTTCGCGAAGTGGGTCAAGGGACAGGGCGGCATCGAGTACCGGCTGGAGTATTCCGGCTGGATCCAGACGACCGGCTCCCCAGTGGACTACGTGCCGCTCAGCAAGGGCCTCGTGCGGGGGGATTTCGGTCTGTCGCTCCAGTACAAGCGGCCGGTCGGCGACGTGATCGGCCGGCGCATCGCCAACTCCGCGGTGCTGGCCGCGCTGGCGTTCCTCGTCGCCATGCCGCTCGGCGTCCTGCTCGGGCTGATCGCGGGGCTCAACGGCGGCCGGCGGCTGGACCGGGCCCTGACCCTGGGTGGGTTGATCACCACCGCGACGCCCGACTTCGCAACCGGCATCCTCCTGATCATGGTCTTCGCCATCTGGCTGAAGGTGCTGCCCGGGGCCACGGTCTACACGACGTCAGGATCGGTGCTCAGCCAGCCCCTCATGCTCATCCTGCCGGTGCTGACCGCCAGCCTGGCCGAGATCGGCTACATCCTGCGCATCACACGCGCGAGCGTGCTGGAAGTGATGAACACGGGCTACGTGCGCACGGCGATCCTGAAGGGCCTGCCCTACCGGCGCATCGTCCTGAGCCACGTGCTGCGCAACTCGCTGATGGCGCCGGTGACCGTCATCATGCTGCACGTCAACTGGCTCATCGGCGGCCTGGTGGTGGTGGAGTCGGTCTTCGGCTTCCCGGGGCTGGGCAACTTCATCCTCAATGCAGCACTCTACAAAGACGTCTTTGCCATCGAGGCCGGGGCCATGGTGTTGGTCGTCCTGGCCGTCGGCTCGCAATTGATCGCGGATATCATCTACTCCTACCTCAATCCGCGCATCCGGTACTCATAGGGGCGCAGCCATGACCGCAGCAACTGCTCCGACCACGATTCGCCCGCCGGCGCGGCGCCAGCGCCTGACGGACGGCCTGCGCGTCCTGTTTTCGTCGCGCACCGCCGTCATCGGCCTGGTCCTGGTGCTCTTCTGGATCATCGTCGCGGTGGGCGCCCCGCTGTGGACGTCGTAGGATCCGG